>CACYNZ010000269.1 GCA_902775835.1 uncultured Eubacteriales bacterium
ACGGCACCGATTCTGGGCATTGGCGCTGCGGCAGTGAAGACGACCGCGGATTTCGATGCACAGATGTCCAAGGTGAGGGCAATTTCTGGAGCATCCGGAGATGACTTCGATCGGCTACGCGAAAAAGCCCGGGAGATGGGTGCAAAAACGAAGTTTTCTGCTTCAGAAGCAGGATCCGCTTTTGAATATATGGCCATGGCCGGATGGAAAACGGAGGACATGCTTTCCGGTATTGAGGGCATCATGAACCTGGCTGCGGCATCCGGCGAAGACCTGGCGCTGACATCCGACATCGTGACCGATGCGCTCACGGCATTTGGTCTTTCCGCAGAAGACTCCAGTCACTTTGCGGATATCCTCGCTGCTGCCAGCTCCAACGCCAACACGAATGTCGCCATGATGGGCGAAACCTTCAAATATGCCGCGCCTGTGGCCGGCGCCCTCGGTTACAGCGCAGAGGACACAGCTCTCGCCATCGGCCTTATGGCCAACGCAGGCATTAAGAGCTCTCAGGCAGGTACCGCCATCCGGTCCGGTCTGACACGCCTGGTGAAACCCACCAAGCAGGTGCGGGAGGCCATGGAGAAATACGGTGTATCCATCACGGACGGAAACGGAAAAATGTATTCCATGCGTGAGATGATGGTTCAGCTCCGGGAAAAACTAGGCGGACTGGATGAAGCAGAACAGGGTGCCGCCGCTGCGGCCATCTTCGGTACAAACGCCATGTCCGGATGGCTGGCCATTGTGAACGGCAGTGATAAAGATTTTGACAAGCTATCAAAGGCCATTGACAACTGTGACGGCACAGCACTGGAAATGGCTGAAATCATGCAGGATAACCTGACCGGCAAGCTCACCATTCTGAAATCTCAGTTGGAAGAGCTTGCTATTTCGTTTGGGGATATCCTCATGCCCACGATAAATAAAATCGTGGAAGCTGTGCAGGCGTTTGTGGACAAGCTGAATTCCATGTCAGATGCTCAGCGGGAAACCATCGTGAAAATAGCAGCTTTGGCCGCATCCCTGGGGCCGTTGCTTTTGATTCTGGGAAAAGTCCTGTCTGTCACGGGTTCTTCACTTAGTGGTTTTGCCAAACTGGGAAAGGGGATCATGGGCCTTACCAGTAAGGTAACGTCCGCCGGGGGAGTATTTGGCGTACTGAAGAGCGCGATCGCAGCCATTACGAGTCCGGTGGGACTGGTGGTTGCAGCCATCGCTGTACTGGTCGCTGCTTTCGTGCATCTCTGGCAGACAAATGAAGAATTCCGCGCAAAGGTCACCGAGATATGGAATCACGTAAAGGATATCTTCTCCGGTTTCGTGGAAAGTATCCGGGAACGCCTGCAGGCTATGGGCATCGACTTCTCTTCCGTTTCCGAAACCATACGCGCGATATGGGACGGACTGTGTCAGATACTGGCTCCGGTTTTGATTGCCGCCTTTGAGCATATCTCCAATGCACTGGAGACAGCACTGAATGTTTTGATCGGCGTCTTTGATTTCTTTGCCGGTCTGTTTTCCGGAAACTGGGACCAGGTATGGCAGGGAATCCAGACTGTGTTTACATCGGTCTGGGACGGTATCAAGCGCTATTTTGAAATCGTACTCAACGGCATCAAGGGTGTCATGGATGCGGTGCTCGGTCTGTTCGGTACTGACTGGGAAACGGTATGGACTTCAGTGAAAACCTTCTTCCAGGATACATGGAACAGCATTCAGACGTTTTTCAGTACCGCATGGGAAAATATCAAGGCCGTGGCCACGACTGGTATGACCCTGATCCATGATGCCATTACCAGTGCACTGGATACCATTGCCGGTGTGTTTACTACTGTCTGGGATGCCATTTCCACGGCGGTCCAGACGGCCATGGATACTATTCGGACAGGCCTGACGACAGCCTGGGAAACGGTGAAAACGAATGTATCCCAGACCATGGAGACACTGAAAACCAATCTCACTACGGCATGGGAAGACCTGAAAACCTCTGTATCCACCACTGCCACGGTTCTGAAAACAAGCGTCGTCATGGCCTGGGAGAGTCTGAAAACCAGTGTTTCGGGTGCAATGACAACGCTGAAGACTTCGCTGACAACCGCTTGGGAAACCCTGAAGACGAATATCATCAACAAAGCAGAGAATATAAAGTCCACAGTCAGTACAGCATGGGAAAGCCTGAAGCGAAGTGTCAGCCAGACGGTGACGAATCTGAAGACTTCCGTTGTCACATCCTGGGAGAGCCTGAAGACAAGTGTGAGCAATACGGTTGCCCAGATGAAATCCTCAATCAAAACGGCATGGGAGAATGTGAAGACTTCCGTAACCGGCACCGTGGATAAGCTGAAGGGAACGGTTGTGAAAACCTGGGATACCCTGAAGAGTACCGTCAGCACTACCGTAAATTCCCTGAAGGCACAGATCAGCAATACCTGGGAAAACATCAAGAGTAAAGTCGTTGATACAGTACAGTCCATCAAGGACAAGGTGAACACGGCCTGGAGCACGCTGAAATCGAACGTGGAAAATGTGGTCACCAACCTGAAGACAAACGTTTCCAATGCCTGGGAAAATCTGAAGGGTTCTGTTTCAGATACCGTCTCAGCCATTGAAAGCAAGGTGACAAATGTATGGACGGATTTGACCACGGCTGTCATCAATACCGTGAACGCACTGAAAACCAGCGTTACCAATCTCTGGGAGGATATCAAGAGCAATGTCGGTACAGCTGTGGAGTCGGTGAAGACCACAATTACCAGTACATGGGAAAATGCCAAATCTTCTGTCGTGGAAACCGTGGAGGGGATTCAGAGCAGCGTTTCCAATGTATTCGAAGGTATTCGGTCCACAGCGGAGTCTGTCTGGGAATCCATCAAGTCAGCTATGACTTCACCTATTGAAACCGCGAAGGAACTGATCCGCGGTGCCATTGATACGATCAAGGGTCTGTTCGACTTCGAATGGTCTTTCCCGCGGATCAAAATGCCGCACTTTTCCTGGTACTGGCAGAGCATCGGCGGGCTTGTTTCCATTCCCATGATCTCTGTGGACTGGTATAAGAAGGCCATGGATAACGGCATGATCCTGAACAATCCAACCATCTTCGGTGCGATGAACGGGCAGCTGCTCGGTGCCGGTGAAGCAGGATCTGAAACAGTGGTCGGCACGCAGAGTCTCATGGATATGATCCGGCAGGCAGTGTCTGGCATGGCAAGTGGAGAAACGAACATCCATTATGGTGGTGTCACCGTAAACGTATACAGCCAGCCCGGACAGGATATATCCGAACTGGCCGACGAGATCGAGGAGCGGATCAATCTGAATGTGACACGGCGGACTGCAGTGTTTGGAACATAAGTAGCGGTAGATGAACTTGTAAAGAATACAAGAAAAACCGGAAGGAAACCTTAACAGTTTTCTTCCGGTCAGATTATACAAGATTCTGATAACACAAACGAATCCGGGAAACAGAATCATCAGATCTTACTGTGCCAGTTGGTTTTCCCATAAAGAAATCGTCGAATCTCTATGACCTTTTTGTCGGCTTCGGGAATAACGACATAAAAGATAATATAGTTTTTCACATATATCCGATAATACGGGTATTTATGATCGTTGCGTGAGTGATACTGTTCAAAAGCTTCAGCTGTGGGTATTCTTTCAAGTATGGCCTTTTCAGCAGCATCAATTAAATCAGCAGCGGCCTGAGGATTTAACAATTCATCAGATATATAAAGCACAGCATTTTTCAGATCCTCACGGAATTGTGGCAGATATCTTAAAATATACTCATGCATGGATCGTTCTCCGGAGATCAGAGAAAACCTCTTCATGTGTCAGCCGTTCTTCCGTATGTTCTGCAAGGTAATCGGCCTCATCCAATGCACATTCAATGTAGTCATCATACCCTGTCAATTCTTTCATGAGAGCAATCACAATATGAAGATTCTTATCAGGAATATGTTCGAGAAGCAATTCAGCCTGTTGGCGTTCGCTCATCAATGTCTCACCTCCATTTGTAGATATAATTATCTTACAATACTTGGCTGTCTTCTGCAAGAATAAGCGAAGAATATATAGTAATCAATTGCATTCTCTTACTTTTGTCTTCTTTAATTCTCTCAATATGAATCCATTCAGATTCAGAAATCAACCTTTTTATATCATCGTTTTTCCGAGTAATTTCATAGAATACTGCCTCGGGGACTGTAATCTCACCGTATTGCTTTTTTAATAAATCCAGCAGACCAACTTAACAAAGTGAAATTAGAGGGATTGAATTTACAATAACCTTACGCATTGGAAACATCCCTCAATAGTTCTTCATCGTCCTGAAAGTGGAAGATGTCGATTTTATTTTGGCCCAAAAAAATCATAAATTCTTCTTCGGTAAGTCCGGCGATCTCAGCACAATAACCTATTGAAACATTATTATGAATGTAGTAACCCAGCGCAACCATTTTTCTCGCAAAGGCTGTTGCCTCAGCGGTGCTCATATGTGTATCGTACAATACCTCATTGGGAACGTTAACCATTACCTGGCACATTACCGTTTCCTCCTTTCAAAGGAATCTGGCTGCTAAGTGAGTACATCTCACTTATTGTATTTACTATACTAAAAATATAGCAGCAAAAGTCAAGGAATACTATGATTATAATGATTCTATAGCTCTCTTGATGTCTTCTTTATCTGTAAGAAAGGGATAAACATGCATCACTTCATATACAACGGCAAAAGCTCGGCTGATTTCAACCTGGTTCTCTCCGGAGAGGAGACATGGAAGAAACCGATGCCGGATATACAGCGCATTCAGATTCCCGGAAGAAACGGGAATCTTTTATTTTCCAACAACCGGTATCAGAACGTGGATATTGTCTACCACATCGGCATCAAGCGGGATTTTCATATAACCTTTTCCGCATTTATGGGGTTTGTATTAAGTGAACCCGGATATCACCGGCTGGAGGACAGCTATCATCCGGACGTGTATCGCATGGCCTACGTGAGTAAGGAATGCGCACCGAAACTGTCAGCGCTCAATAACAGCGGTTCGTTTGACCTGACCTTTTCCTGTAAGCCGCAATGCTTCCTGAAATCCGGGGAACGGCAGATGACCATCACGGACACCTCGGAAATCTACAATCCCACGCTGTTCGATGCCCGGCCGCTTCTCCGTGTATACGGCACAGGGCGGATCACGGTTGGCGATGAAAAGGTCATCATCCGCGAGAAT
>CACYNZ010000270.1 GCA_902775835.1 uncultured Eubacteriales bacterium
GGAACCGCGGCGGCGCAGCCCGCGATCAGGAGAATTCCGCCCGCTTTCATATTCAGAGCGCCGAGAACCGTACTGATCCACAGCACGCCGGAAAACGCCAGCCACATACAGGCGTTTGCCCTGTTATAGGCGGCTGTATCCGAAATTTCCGACTCCTTTACTTCGCTTCCCGACCAGAACCACATCGGCTTCTTCCGTGTCCACGCAAAGATTCCCAGTCCGGTAAACAGAAGACTTACGGGAATCATGATGATCAGCCAGCTGATGCTGCGCATATTTCCGCCTCCGTTTCCCCTCCGGTTTCCCTTACGCCCGTCCCCGCATTGTTCACGCTTCCGGGTTTTCCACAAACACGCAGCTGTGTCCCGGCAAAGTGCCCTCCGGTCCCGGCTGTGAAAACCGGCATGTGCCCTTCACATCCAGCCGGAGCGGAGCTGACCTGTGGTTGACGATCACAAGGCCGTGCTCAAACCAGGTACTCTCCACGTCCTTCCCGGCAAAGGGCACTTCCGGCGCGGCGGCTTTTTCCAGAATCTCCCGCAGCATCTCATGCTCCATCAGCGGCAGAGGATACAGTTCCTTCCTCCCCTGGCTGTAGGGCACATGCTGGGATGTGCGGCTGCCGTAGGCATAACCCGCCAGGAAGCCGAAGCTGAAAATCTGACCTTTTCCCCATGCGGTCCGGGACAGGGCATGTTTCCCGTCCTCCCGCCACAGGGCAAATGGCTCGCCCGGCCAGGCGCACACGGGTCCGCCGGGTGCAATCCCGCCCTCCCCGCAGTAGGTGAAGCAGGTGCCCTCCGTTTTTTCCTTTTCCAGACCGAAGGTACTGCTCACTATGTCCGCATCCGGGCCGTGAATCACCACGCCGCCCCGGGAAACGAACTGCCGGAGCATTTCCTCCGCTTCGGGATCCGGCACGGCGTGATAGCATTCATCCGCCGGGATCAGCAGCACGTCCGCCTCAAGCCCGGCGCGCACATCCGGAAGCTCCACGATTTCCGGATCATACCCGAACTGCCGGCACGCCCGGTACATGCCCAGAAAATCACTGCGCCGCTGGGCGGCGCCTTCCACACTGAAAGGTTCCAGCAGCGCCATGGCCGTGGGATACAGAATGGCCACCCGGCTCCGTCGGCGCTCACCGAGGCACGGAATCACTTCCCTGGCCCAGGCATTGCCCCGGCGCAGGGAATCCAGGAAATCGTCCCCCATCCTGTGCAGGACCCCGCCGTCATCCAGGCCGCACCAGCCGTAGGCCATGATGCCGGAGGCTCCGCTCATCACGATGCTGCCGATCATCTCCTCCGGCGTCAGGAACCGGTACAGATCATTGTAGAGATAGCGCCCGTAATAGATGCCGCCCAGGAAAGGCCGTCCCCGGTTCATGGAGCGCATGTGCGCATGCTGGCATGACACGGCATAGGGTTCCGGATCCCCCGCATCATTGAGGGGCACGGCATCGTACCGCGCCGCGTCCACATACGGCGCAAGTGCGCGCATGTCCACGCCCCGGCTGGCCGTATCCCACAGGTCAATGGCATTGAGTTCCGTCTCCCGGAACGTGTCCATGTTCAGGTAATGCCCCCACTGGGACAGGTTCGGCATGAGATAGAGCCGCGGATCCAGTTCATGCAGCCGCTTCTGCATATGCGCAAAGTATGACGTCAGTTCATCCCTGCGCCAGCACATGTTGTCCGTCCACATACGGAAGGCCCGGGTATCCCCCTCCAGATCGCTGCGGTCATATGGCCGGTCAAACGCCAGGGAATACCACCAGTCCTCCGGCTTCAGGGACGCGAAGTCCCGGAAGCATGTGCCGTAGGCACTGTTCAGTTTTTCCACGGTGCCGTACCGCTTCTCCAGCCAGTCCCTGTAGCGCTTCTGTCCTTCCGCGTCAAAGCTCGGGACCACCACAGGATCCCACATGCTGCAGACCGGAAGACGTTCACGCCCGCCGATGCGCCGGACAGCCTGCCGGGCGCCGTACAGCTTCATCAGGCCGCGCACATGCTCCACCTGGCTGTCCATCGCCTTTTCAGACCAGTACTTGTACCACTGTCCCGGCGTTCCGTCCGCCCAGGTAATGCCCTCCCCCAATACAGGCGGGCTTGTGCGGATATGCGGATACAGGTTGTCCCCGCACATGTACAGGGCGAGAAACATATAGTCCATGTGTTCCCGGCCGATCCGGTCCATCATGTACTCCTGCTGGGCCACATAGTCGCTGGCATCTCCGCCGGAAAAGCGTTCCTGAAAGTCTTCCCAGGCCTTGCTGTCCAGTTCCACCACATCGAAGCCGAGGCCGGCAATCTTTTTCATGGAATCATCGATAAAGGACCGGTCCGAATAGGCCGGTTCAAAGAAATTCCCGAAGCAGATGCCCAGCATCACGTCCTGCTGCTCACCGGAGGCTTTCATGACATCGTCATTCATACATTTTTCTTCCCATCCCCTGCAATGGACCACGCCAGGCTCAGCGCAATGCGGAAATGTCCCGTATCATGCTGGGTGCCTTCGCTTTCTCCCGGCAGGCTGCGCTCATCCCACTTCTCCGCGTCCAGCAGATCCCTGCTGGTAAAGAACATATACAGGTTCTTCTGCCGGAAATCGCAGACCGCCTGCAGGGCCGCGCATTCCATTTCCACGCTGATGCAGCCCTGTTCCCTGTGCTTTTCGAAATGGTTCCGGGTTTCCCGGTAAAAGGAGTCCGTGGTCCAGGTCCTGCCCTGGACATGCGGAATCCCGCTCTCTTCCATGAACCGGGCCACACGCGCGCTGTTGCGGATCCGGATCCAGTCCGAGGCCGGGGCATAATGATAGGACGTGCCCTCGTCCCGGTAGGCTTCGGTGGGAACCATGACCTTTCCGTGGGCGATCTTCCGGTCCAGACAGCCGGCGCCGCCGAAGACCACATAGTTCTGCGTCCGTATCACGGAAAAGGAGTCTTCCACCGTGCCCACACAGGCCGGCGCACCCACATACGTCTTGAAAAAGGCAAACGTTCTGCCCTGCCAGTCCAAAAGATACACCGGCGTTTCCCCGGTGGCAAACCAGAAGCTCCCGGCCTTCCGGCAGGGATAGCTTTCCAGCACATGCCGCTCGATCTCATGGGAAAACGTCATGATGCAGGCATCCACACAGGGCGCGTCCGGATTCACCGCCGGCTCTATGATGGCTTCCGACTGATTGTCAAACGCTTCCGTGATCATGTTTATCCTCCATCATGCAAGGTACGGCAGAAGGCGTTCAAACACGCTGCGGTAGGCTTCCGCATCAAAGTGCATGCCGTCCTGGGTATGCTCCGCCAGGAGCCGGCCCTGTTCATCCTTGAGACCGTCATTGACATCAATATAGTGATATCCGAACTCCCGGGCAAGGCATTCTACCATGCGGTTTGCTTCCTCCAGGGCGGCATTGGTGCGCACCACCAGGCCGGGATTCTGCTTTCCGCCGGGCGTGTCCGGGTTCACGGGATAATAGGCCATCATATACACCGTCGCTTCCGGAAGCTTTTCCTTCAGCGCACTGAGAATGGCACGGTAATTTTTCTCCAGATGCACCTGCCAGGGTTCGCCGCCCGGCTGGGCGCTGATGTCGTTGGTGCCGATATTGATAAACACCCTGGAAGGCTCAAGATCCAACAGCATGACGTCCAGGGCCTTCAGGAACTCGTCGGTCACATATCCGCCGATGCCCCGGTTATAGACCGGGCCCTTGATCCCCGCGTCCATGCAGTATTCGCACACAGGGAACTGCTCCATAAGCGAAGATCCCGTAAACAGCGTGCCGCCTTTGACCGCATAGCGGTTGAGCTGTCTGTAGTTTTCCAGTTTCTTGTCCTTTTCCCGCTGAAACATTTCCCGGATACGCTTTTCCATATCTTCCATGTCGGTTTTCCTCCTCGGATACTGTTTAGGCAAACCTTATCATATCCTTTTGCCCATGGCAATCATCCCGGAACATTTTTGCCGCGGAACAGGGTCCCACGCTTCTCCGCACGGCACAGAAAAATGCCCGGCGGCATCACGCCGCCGGGCACTGTATGTTTCAGGTCATTCCCCGTTCAGATGCTCATCAGCCCGCGGGGATGACGGCTGCCGCCGTCTTCACCATCTGCGCCATGCCTTCCACGGCTTCAGGGGAAGACGTGACAAGGAACTGGGCCAGAAGCGAGAGCATCAGGCTGGCGAGCAGCAGGATGATGGCGCCGCCGAGACGGGAAGAAATCTGGGCGAAGGGCATCAGTTCCATGCGGTCCGCAGCGGACAGCACGGCCACGTCGCCGGTGCCGCCCATGTTGGACATGCACAGGCCCGCCGTAACACCGGCCTCGAAGGGATAGAATCCCACCAGCTTGCCCACAGCGGCTGCGCCCACAAATGCGCCGACGCAGGTTGCCGCGCACAGCAGCAGATAGGTCAGGCTGAAGCTGGAGATCACCGTGCCGATTTCCAGATAGCACACGCCGATGCCCAGGAGCAGCACGTTGGTCAGGTTCTTCATGATGAACTGGAACCACTGGAAGCATGCCACTTCAATGTGCTCAGGCACAATATTGGTGATCTTGCATACAGCCACCGTGATGATCATCCATGCATAGGCATGAATGGTGATCCCTGTCCCCAGGGCATTCCAGCATCCCTGCAGAATGTAGCCAATAGCGAAGAAGCCGCCGGACACCAGAAGACCGATGCCCAGGTTGCTCAGGGAAATCTTGTCTCTCTTGGCCTGCATTTCCGGGCTGATCTCCAGTTCCTTGGGATCAATGCTTCCGGCCGCCATCAGCTGGCCCTTGCCGTTGACCTTCGGAGAGGAGAGCACCTTCACCAGCACGCCGGCCAGCACGATGGAAATGGCATTGCCGATGGCGACGGCAGGCGTCATGACCGACAGGGCTTCCGCCGCGCTCATGGACCCGCTGGTCTCAAAGATCTTGGACAGAGGCGATGCGCCGGCACCCATGCCGCCGCCCATGATGGGCAGGGCTACCAGAAGCAGGGCGTTCATCACAGGATAGCCCATCAGTGCCGCCACGCCCATGCACAGACCGAAGGCCAGGATCAGGCCGCCGAAAATAGCCGGGAAGTAACGGGCTGCTGCCTTCATCAGGAGTTTCCGGTTCATGCCCAGGATGGAGCCCGTGATCAGGGCGGCAATATACCAGTCCAGGAATCCGCCGGTGGTTTTGAAGAAGGTGCCGATATTGCCCAC
>CACYNZ010000271.1 GCA_902775835.1 uncultured Eubacteriales bacterium
CGTGTTTGTGAGCGCCTGCTTTTCCGCCCTGCCGGAGCCGGCCTTCAAGGCGACGATCACGGAACTGCTGACCAAAGAGGAATACACAAAGGCGAGCGGCCTGACCTCCCTGGCCGGCAGCGCCCGGTACCTGGTATCCCCGGTGATCGCAGGACTGCTGCTGGCAGCGTACGATATCCGGCTGCTGCTGATCATCGATATCTGCACCTTCTTTGTGACAGCAGCCGCAGCGGCGGCGGTCCGCCGGGGCCTCGGGAACCAGAGGAACGGGGATCGCGAAAGTTTTGCCGGAAGCCTGCAGGAGGGCTGGAAGGCGGTGCATGCCAGGGAGGGGGTATTCCGGCTGATCCTGGTCTCTTCGGTCATGTCCATGTTCATCGGGGTAATCCAGGTGCTGTCCGAACCGCTGGTACTGTCCTTTGCGGATTCGAAAACCCTGGGGATCACCGAGACGGTATGCGCACTGGGAATGCTGGCGACGGCTCTGGTAACCGGCATTGCAGGGATCCGGAAAAGGCACGCGGCGGTGCTGGGCATCTCCCTGGCCCTGGCAGGCTTTTTCATGACTGTGTTCGCGCTGCAGGAGAATACTGTACTCATCTGCATATCCGGCTTCCTGTTCTTTGCCATGCTGCCCCTGGCCAATTCGAGCCTGGACTACCTGGCCCGGAGCAATATCCCGGATGAGCTGCAGGGACGGGCGTGGGGGTTCATCGGCTTCCTGTCCCAGCTGGGCTATGTGCCGGCCTTCGCTTTTGCCGGACTGCTGGCGGACCGGGCGGCTGTTATGATGCAGATCACCGTTGGGCGGGGATCCGCGCTGGTGATCGCGATCTCCGGCGGACTGCTGATCCTGGTTTCCATACTTTCCCTGTTTTCCCGCAGAATCCGGAACCTGGAAAGCGGTGCGGAGCGTGAAGCGTCCGGCGTATCATGCCGGGATTCCGTTTTCCAGCGGGACCGTTCCATGGTATAGTTTTCCGGAAAGACTGCCTTTGTTCCGTTTGCGGATTCCAGGCCCTTATTCTGGATAAAAAAAGAGCAGATCCATCTGCCCGCTGGAATTTCATCAAAAGCAGGTAAAAGCTTTTTCGCTGCCGCGCTCTGCGCCTGGAATTACGCGTCCAGGCGCATCATGCCGCGCTTTATGTCCCTGCTGCCGTGGCATATAAAGCACTTTTCTCATAATCCGTGATACCGTTATCGCCCGTCGCGTCTGAGAAGAACAAGATATTCAGCCGTGCCCTCCTCCGGTTTCCTTTCCCCGGTTGCGGCAAACCCGTGCCGTTCATAAAAGCGGATGGCGTTTACGTTCTTTTCCAGTACCCACAGATGATCCGCCTGATGCTCCGCCACCGCATACTCCAGCAGTGCGGAACCGACGGATGCATTCTGGAAAGCAGGTTCCACAAACAGCCTTGCAATATAGGTCCCCTCGATCATGATAAAGCCCCGGACCACCCTGTCGTCATATACGTACAGACTGTCCAGCCGGGATTCATATTCCCGCATCAGGGAAGGGACCTGCAGGTCATGAAAGAAATACTCATCCGTCCGGAAGATCGGATAAAAGTACAGTCGATAATTGAAAATCTGGATCTCCGCAATACGGGCCAGATCATGTTCCGTTGCTTTTCTGATCATTGCGTCTGTCATCCTTTTCATGCGGCAGATTTCCTATATTTCCCGTCAGGCTACTGAAAACCCGTTCCTGGTATTCCCCGGTTACCTGGCCGGGAACCATGCCGTCAGTTCCCGGGCAATCAGTTCATGGCCGATGGGGGAAGGATGGTTCCAGTGGCTCAGCAGGTTCAGGAGGTCCCCGTGTTCGCTGACCTCCTTTTCATATGCCGCAAAGCTGTCCGCCAGGGCCACCCCGTACTCCCCGGCCAGCCGGCGGATCTGCTCCGCGTGCCCTTTCAGCGCGTGCCATTCTTCCGATTGGGCAAACCACGTCTGGTCCCAGCTCGGGGTCAGGAGAATCACGGGTATATTGCTGTCCAGCGCGTCCTCGATCATCTGCCGCCAGGCCGCTTCAGCCTGCTCCAGGGTCACGCCCCGGTCATTGAGACCGTAATCCATGGTGACCAGATCCGGCTGATGGCACAGCACGTCTTTCCGGAAGCGCGCAGCTCCCTGCACGGAGTTTTCTCCCCCGATGGCCGTCACAATCACATTGATCACCGCATAGGGAAACCGCTGGGCCAGTGTGCGGTGCATCAGGTGCGGATAGGCATGGAACGAATCCACCATCGGCGTGCAGGCGTATCCGGAGGGTACACTGTGCCCGTGGCACACCAGGTTCACCGTCCGGTTGTCGGGCCAGCGGCGGGCCAGTGTATCGCACAGCGCGGAAAGGTATTCATGCTTTTCGGGAATCGGCATAGGCTCCTCCTGGTTTCGCTCCGGATCTCAGGATCCGTTTTTGTCCTGCCCCAGAATACCATAGATGGAAACCCCGTTCAATCATCCATTGACATGGAATTCCTTCCCGGGCTATAATCCTTTCAGCAGTGATCCTGACGAAAGCAGGCAATCCTGCATTACGAGGTGTGTTTGGATACTGTTCTGTAACGGGGAACATGGCTGAACAAAAGAAAGCGGTGGCATGACCGCTTGTTTGCTGATGCCATGACGCGGTACGGGCAGAGTCCTGGCACTTTTTTGTATGCCTTTTTCCGGTGCTCCCCTGCCGCATTCTCCGGTTCTTGTTCATGCTAAATCAAAATGAACAAGAGGGATCACCATGACACAGGATATGCTTTCACTCGGTTTTAACCATATCATTCTACAATTGCAGGAAATGGCTGTCTCGCAGTCCGCGCGCCGGATTCTGGGGGAACTGGCACCCATCCTGAACGAGAGCCTCTGCCGCGCCCGGATGGAGGAAACCACCGCAGCCCGTTTCGTAATGGAAAACGCGGGCGCCCCGCCCCTGACGGAAACGGAAACCACCCGTACCGGCCTGGCTTCAGCCCTGCAGGGCGGCATGCTTTCGCCGGCGGATCTTTGTTCCGTCGCGCGCTTCTGTGCAGCCATCCGGCGCCTGCGCCGCTATCTGCAGGGAGCCGCCCCTTTCAGCGCCGCCATCTCCTCCTGGCATACGGAACTGCCGGAGATGGATCTCCTGGAGGAGGATATCAGCCGCTCCGTCCGGGAGGATGCCGTGCTGGACAATGCCTCCCCTGCCCTGCGGAACCTTCGCCGCCAGCGGGAACACATCGAGCAGGGAATCCGTGAAAAGCTGAACCAGCTCATCCTTCACCACAAAAAAGAGCTGGCGGATACCTATATCACCCAGCGGGGCGGAACCTATGTGCTGCCCGTTCAGCAGCGCTTCCGGAACCAGTTCCCCGGCCACGTCGTGGAAGTCTCCGGCAGGGGTTCCACCGTGTTTATGGAGCCTTCCGCGGTCCGCTCCATGCGCCAGGAGCTGGATCAGCTGATGGTGGATATGGATGCGGAAGAGCGCCGCATCCTCTGGGAACTCAGCGACCGGGTCGCTGCCGAAGTACAGCCGCTGGAGAATTCCATCCGCGTCATGACCGACCTGGATGTGATCTTTGCACGGGCAAAGCTGAGTCTGGAAATGAACGCCCGGCCGGCGGAAATCACAGCCGGGCGCCGGATCCGCCTAGTGGAAGCCCGGCATCCGCTGCTGAGCCCGGAATCCTGTGTGCCGCTCAGCCTGGACCTTGCCCTGCCGGATGCAGGCATCGCGGTCACCGGGCCGAACACCGGCGGGAAAACCGTCTGCCTCAAGACCGTTGGTCTTCTGACGCTCATGGCCCAGAGCGGGCTCCATATCCCCTGCGGAAATGGCACCGTCATCGGGATGATGGACCGGGTGCTCTGCGACATCGGCGACAGCCAGAGCATCAGCCAGAACCTTTCCACCTTCTCCGGGCATATGACCAATGTGATCCGGATCCTCCGGGAATGCAGCCGGGACAGCCTGGTTCTGCTGGATGAGCTCGGCAGCGGCACGGATCCTGCGGAAGGCTCCGGCCTGGCAACGGCCATCCTGGAGGAACTGCTCCGCCGCAGCTGCTTCTTTATGGTCACCACGCATGACCCGCAGATCAAACAGTGGTCGGAGCAGACCGAACACGTCGTGTCCGCCCGGATGGCCTTTGATCAGGCCTCCCTGCAGCCCCTTTACCGGCTGGAGCTCGGCAAGAGCGGAAAAAGCTGTGCCATCGAAATTGCCCGGCGGCTGGGCATGGACGAAGGCCTCCTGGCCCGGGCACGTCAGGTCACCGATCAGGGGCCTGAATCGAAGCCGGGAGGACAGCATCGCCTGATGCCGGTTCCCTCCACCCGCCTGCAGCGCCGGATCATCCGGAAAGAAGGAACCTTTGAGCGCTTCACCATGGGAGACAGCGTCCTGCTGCTCCCGGACAAAAAGAACGCCATCGTTTACCGGCCGGCGGATGATGAAGGCAATGTCATCATCCAGCTGCAGGGACGGAAGCTTTCGGTGCGCCATAACCGCCTGAAGCTTCTCGTCCCGGCTGCAGAACTGTATCCGCCGGATTATGATTTCTCCATCATCTTCGATACCGTTGCCAACCGGAAAGCCGCCCACACCATGGAGCGGAAATATGATCCGGATGCGGTCATTGTTCTGAAAGACTGAAAACTGCCCAGTGGCAGGAAAACGCGGCAGCCGGTTTTTTGTCCGACTGCCGCGTTCTGCCCCCGGAAGCGCAGGTCCCATGATCCGCCGGGATCAGCGCTTTCTGTGTCTACTGCTTCTCGATCTCGGCCACACTGATCCGGTCTGCTCCGCATTCGGTGTACCGGATTCCGTTCTCCTGAAGTTCCTGCAGCAGGGCATTAAAATACAGACGTTCCTCAAACGGCTGTAAAAAAGAGAGAAAGATTCGGCCATTGACAGCGGCAACCTCAATCAGAGGGAACATGCCAGCCGGTGTTTCGGTCCAGAATTCCTCGATGTGTCTGCCGATCTGCGCATGCTTCCACTTTCCCACATAGCTGACAATATAGGTGGAAGCATCATAGAGCCCTGCGATCGCCTGCCCGGCTGCCTGTACCTTCATGGAAAAATCAGGAATGTCGAGAATTCTCTGCGCCATGGACCCTGCTATCACCATTCCTTTTTGAATGGCGTCCTCATCCGCCTGGAGAATGGTCTTTCCGCGGTAAACCGTGCACTGCCGGTCAAGCGGCATGTTCCTGAT
>CACYNZ010000272.1 GCA_902775835.1 uncultured Eubacteriales bacterium
ATACCGAAGCCGGTCCTGCCGTCACCATTGACGGTGAGACCCTGACAGCCGAACTCGCCGAGGGCGAACTGACACTGACCTTTTCCGGCCAGTCCATCATCTTTTCCCAGGAAGAGCCCACGGCCGTAGTGTTTGCCGAGGCAAAGGCGGACGCGACTGTGGAAGACTATAACGGCACTTATGCTGCGGCCTATGTGCAGAACGGCGAATCCTATCTGCCCGCCGAGACCGCGGCTGCGGCCGGTCTCGTGCTTCCCGGCATTCAGATTCAGGACGGCGTGCTGACCGCGGAAAACCTGGATCTGGACACCGCCGGCATCGGCAGCATGCTGAATCTGTTCTCCGAGAAGGCCATGGAGCTGAAGGACGGCCAGCTGGTTTCCGAGTTTACCATGGAAGGCGTGGAAGGATCCACCGGCATTTCCCTGACTCTGCTGCAGGACGGCATGATCCACATGGAACTGCTGAGCAACGGGGAATCCATGTTCTCGCTGTTCTTCGCGCCTGCTGAGGCAGAAGCGGCTGAATAAGGAACAGAGATACCTGAGGGGGAGGAAGCAATGCCTCCCCTTTCTTTTTTGGCGCTGCCGCGGGGAAAGGCGGAAAGGGGACTGGGATATGCAGGAGACGGAAAGCCGGAAACGGATGGATGCACTGACCGGCATGCGCGGACTTGCCTGTCTGTGCATTGTCTGTTTTCATTTTTACTGCCTGTTCGTGGACGATATGGGGCTTCGGTATGACGCGGTTCCGTGGATGCAGGAGACGAAGTATTTCTTCGAGTACAGCAAGAACGCGGTGGAACTGTTCTTCATGCTCTCCGGGTTCCTGACGGCCTGGCATTACCGGAAAGGAATCCGCGAAGTGTCCTTCGGGACCTATTTCAGGAAACACTATGGCAAGCTGCTCGGTGCGTCCCTTGCGGTCAATGCATGGGCGCTCGGCAATGCATTTGTGAGGAACTGGACTGGACAGGTGCAGGGCGTGAACACGCCGACTTTTCTGCGGTTTGTGCTTTCCGTTCTCATGGTCAATACCGGCTGGGTTACGTCCTATGCCCAGACGCAGCTGCCCGTCAATTCCACCATGTGGTTTATCGATGTGCTGCTTCTGTGCTATGTGCTCTACTACCTGATTGCCAGACTGGGCAGGGATACCTGGGTTTATCTTGGGCTGTGCACGGGCATGGTGGTGCTGGGCTGGATCTGTCTGGATCATACGCCGAAGCTGCCGTTTCTTTGGAGTCTGAACGGCCGCGGATATGCCACGTTCTTCCTTGGCGCGCTGCTGGCGGAATTCCAGCGAGGGGTCAGCGAACATGTCCGGAAGCGGATTTCCCTTGTCTATGCCGTCTGCCTTGCGCTGTTTTTTGTGTTCCATACCGTCCTGGGCTTTGAGCGGGTGTTTGGTGGCTTCGGTACGAAGACCTATATCCGGTACTTTGAATTCGTGGCCGCTCCGGGCATGATCCTGGCTGCCCTGAATGTTCCCGTCGTGAGGCGCGTTCTGTCCTGCAGGGGGCTTTTATGGCTTGGCTTGCTGTCTTCCGCCATCTATTATGTGCACAATAACTGGATGGAGGACTGCCTGATTCTGAATTTCCTGGCGGGGGAGCCGGTGGACCTGCGGTCCATTCCTGCCTTTCTGGCCATGCTGGCCGGCACGGTACTGCTGGCAATAATGTACCGCAGGGCGGACAGTGCGTGTCGGAATCGGTACAGGGCTTGCAGGACGAAGGGGAAAGCCTTCTGACAGGTGACGTTACAGGAAGCAGCCCAAGTGCAGACAGGAATGTTTTGGGACTCTGTAATCATATAAGGCAGGAGAATCGGCCATTTCTCCTGCCTTAGGTTTTGCCGGTCTGTGTTCTCCATGGCTGGAAATCAGGTGTGAGCATGACTGCTCAATCAGTACACCATGATATGCAGCGGTGCGGAGCCGGAAATGATGGTTTTTACGATTGGCAGATTCCAAATACAATCATACGTTCTGATTGGCAAATTCGAAATCATAGTGCAGAATACGGTTGGCAAATTTGAAATGGAGAGATGTTCGCCAATGCGGCAGGACATCGGCGGTGCGTCATTTTTCTGATCAGTTGGGAAACTTTGGATCGTACGATGATATCCGTGTGTGCCCTGTGTATGCTGCGTAAAAATCAGAGACAGCATTGTGGTACTCTATGGTTCGGAGGGCTGAAAAGTCCGAATCCTGTCAGTCGGCAGGAAACGGATTGTGGAGACGGACAGAAAGAAACGGAACGTCTGAAGCAGGCGAAGATGCCGGAGCAGCTGACGGGAGCGTCGGATCAGGAGGGGGAGAACATGAAATGAGCATAGAGGAACTGCTTGAGAAGCCGTACTGGATTGTGGATATCCTTCCGGAACAGGTGAAGCAGGACAGTCCCGGTCAGTATTTTGCGGTGGAGAAGTATTTCCTGACCGGCTCAAGGCTTGCCGAGATCAAGCGGAAGCATATCCGTCTGATTCTCAAGCTGAACTGCTATATGGACATTTCCCTGGACGATGAGACGGAAATCAATCCGCCGCCGCAGCGCATTGCGGAGGTCATGCAGAGCCGGTATGTGAATATCCGCATCGGGGATGCCCTGATTATCTCGGAGGCGGACGATACGCACCGGAGCGTGTTCAATGCCGGCGATGCGCTCATGGAACGGATCCAAATACTGGCCGCCGCGGAAGGGCTGTTTGTATGGAGGCCATGAGCCTGGGACCGCTGCCCCGGGAAACAGGGGAAAGTTTTCAGGCAGGGAAATTCCGCAGACAAAATCCTTATGAAGAAGTTGCAATCATGCACCTTTTTGCTATCATAAAACTCCTGGCCGGAAAAATGGTACAGACAAGCATTTGGAAAGGAATCGGAACATGAGAATCGCAGTAACCTACGAACAGGGAGAAATCTTTCAGCATTTCGGACATACGGAAAGCTTCAAGGTGTATGAGGTGGAAGACGGAAAGGTGGTTTCCTCGGAAATCATCGGGTCCAATGGCAGCGGACACGGAGCGCTGGCCGCGCTGCTTGCGGACAGGAGCATCGATGTCCTGATCTGCGGTGGGATCGGCGGCGGAGCGCAGGCGGCGCTGGAAGAGCGCGGGATTGAGCTGTGCGCCGGCGCTTCGGGAAACGCGGACGAGGCTGTGGCGGCCTATCTCCGGGGCGAACTCAGGAACACAGGCGCCAACTGCGATCATCACGGGGAAGGCCATTCCTGCGGGGAGCATGACTGCGGATCCGGCGGATGCTATGAGGAACCCTCCATTCAGGGCCCGAACGTGGGCAGGAAGTGCAGAACGCATTACCGCGGGACCTTCAATGACGGAACCCAGTTCGATTCGTCCTATGACCGCGGGGAGCCGCTGGAGTTTGTGTGCGGAGCCGGACAGATGATCCAGGGCTTTGACGCGGCCGTGGCTGACATGAAGGTCGGAGAGAAGCGGAATGTTCACCTCATGCCCTCGGAAGCCTACGGCGAGGCGGACCCGGCAGCCATTTTCACGGTGGAGATCGCCAGAATGCCCGGCGCGGAGCAGGTGGAGGCGGGACAGCGCGTCTATCTGCAGAACCAGTACGGCCAGCCCTTTCCGGTGCGGGTGACGGAAAAGACGGCGACCACCATTACCTTTGACGCCAATCATGAGATGGCCGGCAGGGAACTGAACTTCCTTATCGAGCTTGTGATCGTGGAGTGACAGAAATGGCATACAGATTCCATGGCTGGGAATGCGCGGATGTAAAAGATCCAAGGGGACTTACGCCCCGGGATTATTATGACCTGCTGTCCGGCATCTGGTGCGCAGATACCTGTGCGCCGCGGATGCGGAAAGAATGGACGGAGGAGAACAGGACGCTGGGACAGTGCTCCATCACGGCCTTCCTTATGCAGGATATGTTCGGCGGGAAGGTATACGGCGTGCCGCTGGGGGACGGAAACTACCACTGCTTCAATGAAGTGGACGGGTGCGTATTTGACCTGACCAGCGAGCAGTTCGGGGATACGGTCCTTGACTACAGTCACTGTCCGGAACAGGACCGGAGCGTGCACTTTGCTAAGGCGGAAAAGCTTGCGCGCTATGAGCTTCTCAAAGAGCGTCTGCTGGCGGTCCTTGCTGAGGGCAGATGACATGAAGGAACTGACGGAACTGACGGAAAACCTGGCGGAGATGATTGCCGGCACGGATGTGTGCTTCTCCAGTTCGGGGAAGAAACGTGCGCGCCCTGCCGGGCCATACGCCTGAAGCTGGACCGGTGGCTGTCGGAAAGGCCGGGGGTACAGGCCAGGTATGTGGACATTCCTTCGCACATGGAAGAAAGCGCACAGATGGGCATATTTTCCGCGCCAGCGGTGATGGCCTTCCTGGATGGTCAGATGGCGGTGCGGGAGTCCGGATACTTCAGCGTGGACAATCTGCTGGCGCGGCTGGACCGGTATCTGAAAATCCGGGCCGGCGGGGCCTGACATAGGATACGGGAAACGGGCAGAGCATCAGATGCCCGCTTCCCTTTTCTTGAGGCGTGCAGGAAAGATGCGAAGAAAGCAGAACATGGTGTAACAGACAAACGCGCCGGACGGACATAGCCGCTTCCGGTGTCTCAAGCGGGGAGGATGAAACCATGCTCAAGGGAATGGACAAGATTCTGACAGGTGATTTGCTGAAAGTGCTCTGTGACATGGGACACGGGGATGAACTGGTGATCGCGGACGCGAACTTCCCGGCGGAAACCTGTGCCAGGCGGCTGATCCGGCTGCCCGGCATGGACGGGGTAAGGGTGGCGCAGGCGGTACTGTCTGTGCTTCCATTGGATACGTATTCCGCGCCGGCCTATATCATGGACCTGACGGACAGTGACAAGGAAAAGGGCATGGCAGTGCCCGAGATCTGGGCGGAGTACGAGAAGTGCACCGGAAGCGTGGAAAAGATCGAGCGCTTCGCTTTCTATGAGCGGGCGAAGAAGGCCTATGCCGTCATTCAGACCGGGGAAGAGCGGCTCTATGGAAATCTGATTCTTGTCAAGGGCGTGGTGCTGTAAGGCAGCGCGCAGCATGGCGCAGACTGTGGCGCTGTGAAAATGAATGTGGACAGATGATCAGGTGGAACGCTGTTTGCCCGGGAAACTTGCATGAAACCAGTGTGTCCACGTTTCTGGTGTCAGCGGGCCTGAAAAAACCGTCAGCAGTTTGGGA
>CACYNZ010000273.1 GCA_902775835.1 uncultured Eubacteriales bacterium
TACGAGGCGGCGGCCATCGACGGCGCGACGCGGCCGAAGATGATGTGGTATATCACGCTGCCCTGCCTGCTGCCGACGATCGTGCTCCTGGCCACGCTCTCGGTCGGAAACGTCCTGAGCGCGGGCTTCGATCAGATATTCAATCTCTACAATTCCGCGGTCTATGAGACGGGCGACATCATCGATACATACGTTTTCCGCGTGCTTCGTCAGACCGGGGATCCCTCCCAGGCTATGGCGATCGGTCTGTTCCAGTCCGTAATCGGATTCCTGATGGTCTATGGTTCAAACACCCTGGTAAAACGCAAGTTTGGCGACGGCGCATTGTTCTGAAAGGAGCATGAACATGCATTCCATAGTCCAGAAACGCAATTTTGCAGATATCCTGATGGTCATTTTTGTCGGCGCTTTCGCAGTCTTCTGCCTGATTCCCATGATCCTGGCCATCTGCGTCTCCTTCAGTGCTGAAGAATCCATCACAAGGTACGGTTACCACTTCATTCCCACTGCCTGGGATCTGAGTGCATATCGCATGATCTTCAACGGCCAGTCCAGTGTCATGCGCGGATTCCTCATGTCCACTCTGGTGACAGGCATTGGTACACTTCTTGCCGTGGTGATCACCGCCATGTGTGCATACGGACTGGCAAATAAGAGCGTACGCTATCGCGGCCGCGTTTCCTTCTTCTTTTTTGTCACCATGACCTTCAATGCCGGTCTGGTCCCATGGTACATGATGTGCCTGAACCTCGGCCTTCGGAACAATTTTCTGGCCCTGATCATTCCCAACCTGATTTTCAGCCCATTCAACATGTTCCTCGTCCGCAATTATATGGACGGGCTTCCGGACTCTCTGCGGGAATCCGCAACCCTGGACGGCGCCAATGATGTAACTATCTGCTTCCGCATCTATCTTCCGCTGTCGGTTCCCGCACTGGCCACCGTAACCCTGTTCTATGGACTCGCATACTGGAATGACTGGTTCAATGCCATCATGCTGGTTGATCGCACCGATCTGTACCCGCTTCAGTATCTGCTTCTGCAGCTTCGGTCCCAGATCCAGATGATCCGTGACATGCAGAGCATCATGGGAGGCATGGGCAGTGGTGCCAAAGCGCCCAGTGAATCTCTGAAAATGGCAACGTCCATTGTTACCATCGGTCCCATTGTTCTGCTCTATCCGCTCCTTCAGCGCTATTTCGTCAAGGGTCTCGTAGTCGGTGCTGTCAAGGAATAAGTATCCAGGTTGTTCGCCCTGCGTGGGCTTACGATATCCGGCTCGCCGGAAAAAAAACATGAGGAGGTTTCCCCTATGAAACGTATTCTTGCCCTGGTTCTCGCTTCCATGATGCTCATGGGCCTGATTCCGGCACTCGCGAGTGCTGAATCACTCTCCACCGTCAAGTATGTCGTACCCGGTTCCGCACCTGCTGCATACGATACCGTGATTGCTAAGGTCAATGAGCAGCTCGCTTCCGAAGGCATTCAGCTGGAAGTCCAGTACATTCCGTGGGATGTATGGGATCAGAAGATCAATCTCATGCTCTCCACCGGTGAAGCCTTTGACCTGTTCCATGTCATGCAGGACCGCGTCAGCTATGCCACCTATTACTCCCGTGGCGGACTGATGGACATTTCTTCCTATATCAAGGAATACGGCAGTGCCATCACATCGACCATTCCGGAGAACGTCATGGAAGCTGCCTATATCGGTGAAGGCTGCTACATCGTTCCCGCCAACTGGATCGAGCTCGGTGTGGAAGGCACATTCCAGACCAACAAGTATCTGCTGGACAAGTATGGCAAGGAAGTACCTGCTACACCCGCAGAGATGCTGGACACACTGGAAGCCATCATCAGCGAATATGATGGTGCTGAAACTCCTTACCTGACCTTCCGTGGCGGCACGTATGACCCCACCAGTCTGCATTCCACTGTCCTGCACTCCACGTATGACTCCTTCCCCTTCACCGTCAAGGAAAGCATCATCAAAGTAGACCAGGACGGCACCATCAGCTCCTGGTTTGAGTCAGAAGAATTCAAGAAGGACTGCGAATTCATGCATGAAGCATACACCCGCGGCCTGATTGATCCTGACGTCCTGTCCATCACCCAGGAACAGATCTCTGACCTGATCCAGCGTGGTATCTATGTCTTCTCCTTTGGCTGCTCTGACTATTACAGTGTGACCAAGAAAGAATTCCCTGAGATCGACAAGGATGGCGTGATCGCATGCCGGTTCAATCCGGAAAAGGGTTCTGTCCGTCCCTGGGCTTTCAAGAACGGTAACGCTGTTCCCTCTACTTCCACCAATCCTGAAGGCGCTGTCAAATTCCTGAACTGGCTCTATTCTTCTCAGGCCAATTATGACCTGTTCTTCTACGGAATCGAAGGCGTCAACTATAACGTACCCGCTGAAGGCAAGATTGAAAAGATCATTACAGATTCTTCCGATGCCAACTATTGGGCCTTCTCTGAATGGATGGCCGGCAATATGGCCCTCGAGCGCACTGCCACCGAGGCCTTCACCAGCCTGATTGAAGCCCAGTACACCACTTCTGATAACGCTCAGAATTCCATCGCCGGTGGTTTCTTCTTTGACGCGACCGATGTTCAGGCTGAGTACTCCAACGTGCTCACCGAGCTGGCTGCTGTCATCTCCCCCATCGCTCTGGGTGTTCAGGATTATGAATCCAGTTTCCCGGCTGCTCTGGAACGTCTGAAGGCTGCCGGTCTGGATAAAGTCATCGAAGCTTACAAGGCACAGTTTGCCGCATACCAGGAAGCCACGAAGTAATCACTGAATTCCATACATCAATCCCGCGCGGCGGTTTGTCATGCAAGCCGCCGCGCTTTTCAGGAGGACAATCGTATGTCAATGAAAGAGAAGAAAGCGCTCTTTGAGCAGACCTTTCATACCGAAAGCGCTGCCATTCTCACATTTCACGGTACAGAAGGCATGGACGTATATAACTGTTCTGTTCCTTTCACAATGCATGGGCACCGGTATATCTACGGCCGTGTCGAGAACCGGAAGGAATGGGCGACTTCCTGGGTCTGCCTGTTTGAAGAAACCGGCATGGATGACTGGACCCGCGTGCCCGAATCCATGATCTATCAGCTGGAAGACCCTTACATTCAGTTTTTCGGTGATGAGCTTGTCATGGGTGGTACACATGTCCGCAAGGAATCCGGGAAAGTCAAGACCTATTACGGTTACTTTTACCGTGGTACGGATGTCAGTCATCTCCGGTACTTCACCACGGGTCCTGATTTTATGAAGGATATCCGGCTTGTACCGCTGCAGGACGGACGGATCGGCGTTTTCTCACGTCCCCGGAACAAGGAAATCCAGGAAAAGTATGGTGCCGGTGCCGTGATCGGGTTTGCCACGATCAACAGCCTGGATGAGCTCACAGAGGAAGTCATCGCCAACGCCCCGGTCATCGGGAACCTTTTCGGTCAGGGTGAATGGGGTGGATGCAACCAGTGCTATCTTCTCAAAGATGGGCGGATCGGTATCATCGGTCACAAATCCTATGAGGACCATCTGGCCAGTGGCCAGCGGCTGGCAGTCTACATGAATGTAGCCTTTATCTTTGATCCTCAGACACATATTGCAACCGAACCCAGCATTATTGCCACACGCTCAAGTTATCCGGATGCACCATGCAAGCTGCCAGAACTGGCCGACTGCGCCTTCACATCCGGGATTGTACTGCGTCCGGACGGTATGGTTGATCTCTACAGTGGAATCGGTGACGCATATGAAGGGCGTGTTACCATAGAGAACCCCTTCGGAAATCTGTTGTAAGGAGAGCCGGAATCATGATCCGATGCAGTGAAAACCCACTGGTTACGCCTTCCATGGTACAGCCATGGCTCAAGGGATACACAGTAGAATGCACATTCAATGCCGGTGTCGCTGAATATCAGGGGCAGACACTACTGCTCCTGCGTGTGGCAGAAAAGCCACCTGCAGCAGAACCGGGATACATGAATGTTCCGATACTCGCTAAGCAGGCTTCCGGAATCTGGCAGGTTGAAACCCGTACTCTTAGCCTGAATGATCCTCAGTATGATTTTTCAGACCCCAGAAAGGTCTTCAGCCATGAAGCCGGTACATACGTCTATCTGACTTCCATCTCCCACCTGCGTCTTGCACGGAGTACAGACGGAATCCATTTTCAGGTTGATCCCCTGCCCCTGATCTGCCCTGACTGTGCAGCTGAAGCCTTTGGTACCGAAGACGCCCGCATTACGCAGTTCGGGGATACATACTGGATCAATTACACAGCAGTCTCTCCCAACGGAATCACAACGGCTCTGGCCACCACAAAGGATTTTCATTCCGTACACAAGCACGGGATCGCATTCGTAACGGAGAACCGGGACGTGACCATCTTTCCGGAGCGCATCCATGGTGAATTTCACGCGCTTGTGCGTCCGGTTCCAAGGCAGATCGGCAAGGCAAAAATATGGATCGCACGCTCACCGGATCTGCTGCACTGGGGAAACTTTGAAGTACTGAACCTGCCGGAGTACGACTGGAGCAATTCCAGAACCGGTGGCGGTGCTGTACCGATCAGGATCCCGGAGGGCTGGCTGGTACTCTATCACGGTGCGGACCGTGCATCCAACCGATACAGTATGGGTGCCATGCTTCTGGATGCGCAGAATCCGTCGCATATTCTGGCGCATTCCCACGAGCCTGTGCTCCGGGCAGAAGCCATCTATGAACGGGAAGGTTTCTATCCCAATGTCGTTTTCAGCTGTGGTGCACTGCTCAGGGAAGACACAGTATATATGTATTATGGAGCTGCAGACCGCGTAATCGGTCTCGCCACAGCTACAATCAGTGAGATCCTCAGCTCCTGCTCCTAAGACTGAACAAACCAGTGTCATCCGTATGGATTCCACTGGTTTGTTATAAACTGATTTATTGTTTAGGCTCAAGGATATCCAGCACACGTGCCGCCGCATCGCGATCTGTCACAATCACACCATGTGGTACAAGCATCAAAACTGTAGCCGGCAACAGCTCCGTAGGTGGTGTTCTGAAAATCCTCTCAACAATCTCCGCCTTATGGGAACCGCCAACCTGCAGAATTACCTGTCCGGCATCTAACATATGGCGAACACCCAATGTAATCCCACATGTAAGCTTCATGGATCCTGTAAAGTACTTCTGTCCGACCT
>CACYNZ010000274.1 GCA_902775835.1 uncultured Eubacteriales bacterium
GATGTTGGCAAACCGGGCGGCCTGACTGGCGGCATCCGCTGCCATCATATTGGTGCTGTTGCCCAGGTCGATCATGGTACGGGAGAACTCAGCCAGATGCTCATTCTCAATGCCCAGCTGACCAGCAATGGACATGACCTCCGCGATATCTTCTGCGGAAGCGGCAACCTCAGTACTCATCTGCTTCACGGAGTCAGAGAGCTTTTCATATTCCTCTTCTGTGGCATCCACGGTCTTCCGTACATCAGCGAAGGCGTATTCATAGTCAATGCTGGCTTTTACGGCGGCGGTACCAAGGCCGATGATGGGCGTAGTGATGTTCCGGGTGAGCGTTTTCCCGGCTTTGGTCATGGCCTTGGAGATGGTTTCGCACTTCTTGCCGATCGCCGTCAGAGCTTCACCAGCCTGTGTCCATGCGGATTGCATCCGGTACAGCTGTTCTGTCAGTCTGCGGATCTCTGCCTCCGTTTCCCGGACGCCTGCCTTTGCATTGTTCAGGTCAGTAGTGGCCTTAGAAACCGTGTCGGCGCTGTTCTGCATGGTTTTCTGGAGCGCTTTGACCTGACCTTCCAGTTTGGTAACCTCTGCCGTGGTATCCTGGTATTCTTCCTGATACCGCTCCATGTTCTGCTTTGCGGCGATGGTCGCGGAGTCGGTCTCGCCAAGGGTATCCCGATACTGCTCATATGCAAAAGTGGCAGTCTCCACTTCAAAGCGGAGGGCTTCCTGACGGGCCTTGGCTTCATCCAACCGCTGGGAATAATCCTGATGGCGGTTATAGTTTTCTTTCAGTTTATCGTTGGCGGCAACGAGCGCCCGGCTGTACTGTTCCACAGCCCGGTTCTGCTGGGTGAGCTTATTTCCCAGCATGGAAAGCTTCGCTTCGGTTCCTGCAATGGTCTTTTCAAAGTTCTCCACACCCGCGCCAGCCAGACGGAAGGTGGACTCGGCTTCCTTGATCTGCGCGTTGATGGTACGCATATTGCGCGAGAAATTGCTGGAGTCCAGCGACAGCGCGACTACCAGTTCGCGCAGGGTTTCGGCCATAAGTTTTCACCTTCTTTTCCTTGCGGTATAAGAGAAAATCAGTTATGATGGTCAATATCAGACAAGCGCAAAAATGAAAGGAGTTGACCCCAATGAAGAAGACCATCGCACTGGCACTTTCCGTTGTCCTCGTCCTCGTTTCACTTTCATGCATCGCTCAAGCTGAAGAAGGCCCTAAGTTCGTTACCATTCAGGAGTGGCTGGATGCCAAAGGAGAATGCGGCGACTGCATGCTCGTTCTGAAGGTTGTGCAGGAACTGAATCCCACTGTTGCTCTCGTAGCAGATGAAACCGGGACAGCCAACCTATTCTCCGGTATCAATGAGGAAAGCTCGTTTATTGAATTCATGAGTCAAGAAACCGGGCCCAAGGTAGGATATATCTTGGTCATTGCTAATCCGAAGTACAACGAATATGAAGGAAACATCGAGATGGCAGCATGGACACTGCTACGGATGCTTCCTGTTATCGAGTGAACTACGGCTTCACCGATTTCCATACCTCGTCGATGAAAGCACGGCGAGGTTTTTTCTTTTCCGCTTCCCGCTGAGCGTCCCATGCCCGCAGACGCAGGAAGCCCAGCATGTCCATTTCGTCGATTTCCTTCATACGCCAGCCATTTTTCATCAGTTCGTTATACGATTTCCTTCATACGCCAGCCATTTTTCATCAGTTCGTTATAGGTGGCATAAACATATTCCGGCAGCGTCAGGGTTCCTGTTCGATCTCCTTCAGGATCTGTTCCGCTTCCTGCGTCACCGGAATCGTAGGGAAAGAATCCAGCACCTCTGTGGTCTGGGTCTGAACCGCCATCAGGGCCAGCGCGATATCATGCATCAGCCGGTCGGCGGGATAATTGTCGTACACTTCATCCGGGGTGAACTGGTTGTTGAACAGGATGCAGAACCATTTCACCATCGTATCCAGCGCGTCCGTCACGGTCATCTGTTCAGCGGATACGTCTTTGCCTTCCACGGCATCCTGAGACAGACGCACAAGCCTGCCATACACCTTCGCGGCAGGTTCCATTTCTCGAAGCGCTCTGCCGGAAACAAAGTCCATGGTGTATTTCTTTTCACCAAGCGTACAGGTGATCATGTTTATTTCCTCCATCACAGAATAAAAAGCTGCCGCACAGCGTCATGTCTATGCGGCAGCGGGGTTATGGGGATCACGGGGTGAAGCTGGGCGTGTACACGCTCGTCAGGAAGGTTTCACCCTTCTCAGCCGTGAAGCCGTTCTCGCCCTCATCGGCAACCGCCTGATAGCGTCCGTCATGGGTGCGCTTGATGGCAGTCCATTCCACATCACCGGTCTGACGGGTGATGGTGGTGCCTTCCTTGGTGGCGTAGTTCTCGGTCAGGGGTTTCGCCCGTACCTTGTACAGCCACACATAGCGGAACTTGCCGTTGGACTTCTCGCTCTTGAAGCCGACCGCGAAATACGGAGGCTTGTCGGAAGCCGAACGGATCAGGACGCCATTGTCGTCGATCTCGTTGCCGAAGATCTTTTCCTGAATGGCAAGAGGGATATCTGCCATCTTCGTGGTGAAGGTCAGTTCAGGATCAGGGTACAGGACGTCGAACTCGATGTCATCCGCATACTGGATATCCGGGTCGGAGTTCTCCGGGGTGATCGTCGCTTCAATCGCGCCAGCCACCAGTTGGAGATCTCCATAGGTCAGGGTTTCCTCGGTGTCGACCGTCAGCGGCGCGATCACCATGTTCTTCAGGCCGACCGTGGAAGAAACGGTCGGAGAAGCAGCAGGAGTATTAGCCATAGTCGTTTACCTCCATGTTTATTTGTTCTTCAGCTCGTCTCGCAGGACGCGCTTCATTTCGTTGTAGGCCTCATCGGCCCGGGTATCAAAGGCAGGCCGGACAAAAGGATGCGCGGGAGCCGGAGCAGGGCCTCCGTGTCCAAACTCCACAGGGTTGGCGTAGTAAGCGCCGTTCTCCGAGTGGTGGACACCGATGGTGATCTGTTTCCCGCTGCCGCGCCGTTTTTTGACCTTGCCGGTGTGAATGGAAGAGTGAAGGGCATCCGTGATGATCTTCGGGTCAGTGCTGGCGTTATGCAGCATCTGCTGTTCGATGGGAACAGCACCAGCCTTCAGGGCACGGTTCACACCAGGGCCCTGATCCAGCGCATAAGCCATGTTCACCAGATCATCCTTAAGATCGTCAAAGCCTCGCAGCTCAATTGCCATAGTCCACATCCTCCCTCCAGCACCATGTCCACTGAACCGTGTACTGCCGGGTAGCTGTGTCATACGCAGGCTGGTTATAGCCCTTATCGGATTCCTCCACCATGAAGAATCCATAAGCGTACATAGCTGCCCGGATCGTATCCGCCATGTCAGTCGGGTCGATATCACTCCACAGGTTCAGGTACACATAGGTTCTGATGGATGAAACGTGATCATCCTGATGGGATGCTTCCGTAGTGGTGGTGGAATAAACGCAGTACTGCACGGGCGGATTCTGGTTGGGCGAAGTGGCCCGCCAGACGCCTGCGTAAACCGGAATTCCGATATCCTTGAGCGCCTGCTGTACCTGTCTCATCCGCTCACCCCCTTGGCAAGGGAAGCCTTCAGGCCGAGATAGGTGCGTTTGAAGCTATACTCGCCCAGAGTGGAGATGTTCCATTTCTCTCCCTGAAAGCGCACCCACATTCCGGGCTTGATGTCTTCCCGGTACCGGATGGTGAAGTTGATGACGGCCTCAGTGTTCATGACGTCGGCGCTGCGATAGTGCTGGTTTCCTGCATCCGTCACAGCGGCCCAGACCCTGCAGACCACAACATCCGTCGGTTCAGGATAGCCGTTTTCATTGATCTGGTTCTCGGTGTACCCGATTTCAATCTTGTGTCGGAGATCCCCTGGATGCGGGTCACTTTCGAAGTTCTTATAACCACGCAAACAGCATCACCTCCGTCAGAACATTTTCTCGGGATCACGGTACCGGTACAGCAGATTGTCAAACGCCATCCGGGTCGCTTTGTAAGTGGTCATGTCCGGGATATCCCGGTTCTCATAGTAGAAGCTGGCCATGAGAATCACAGCCAGCCGCACAGGCTCAGGAGCATCGGGAATGTTACCTTCCTCGTCAGGTTCCTCAAAGGATACCCGGCAGTAATCCTCCGCTTCAGCCTGAGCCTGTTTGATCAGACTTTCGATGTAGTCGTTCTCCTCATCATGCTCGATTCGCAGGTGGGTTTTGACTTCATCAACGGTGACGATCATCAGGTACCACCGCCCTCAGTTCCTTCGGCGGGCGTTTCAGGATCAGTGGCCTCAGGCTCTGTCGCGGCAGGCGCGGTCGCGGACAGCACTCCGGCGGTACGCAGGGCAGCCAGCAGGCTGTTGAAGTCAGTCTTCAGGGCCGCTACGGTGGTTGCCTCACTGTCAGCCACATAAGGAGCGGTGCCGGATGCGGCAGCCCCGCTCGTGCTGCCGGGAAAGTTCTCGACCTCCGCGCCTTCCAGAAAGGTCAGCTTGCCGCCGATTACCAGTTGCTCACCGCCATGGGCAAAGTAGTTCTTGGTGTTATAGGTGTTCGCCATAACTCATTCCTCCTTAGAGAAGAGAGCCGCACATGGCAGTACGGCTCCCATGATCGTTGGGTTATCAGGCCTTCACAGCCAGGCACTTCATGGCCTCGGCCAGTACCAGACGGCCATCCACACGCTGAGTGGCGCGGAAGCCGACCTGACCGGTGACGGCGAAGAGCTCATTCAGGCGCTGGAAGGAACGGCCCTGACGATCGGCAATCCAGTAGGACTTAAAGTCGCCGAACAGGATCACCTTATTCCCGGCGGAGATCTCCGGCATGAACGGAGAGGTCACCAGCCGGTAATTCAGCAGAGTATCCGGCTGGCCTTCCTTGATGCCGGGCTGCCACAGGTACTGACCCTGACCATCCTTCAGCTTCCGGATGGCCTTCAGGGTGCTGTCGTTCAGCAGGAAGACCGCCTTCTTCCGGTAAACACTCTTGATGGAATGCACCAGATCGAAGAGCTCATCGGCAGCGATGGTAGTACCCGCAGTGGTCACGCCGGTGCCCGCGCCGTTGGTGGCGTGGAGCAAACCGGTAGGCTTGCCAGTGCCATTGCCGGTGATGAAAGCTTCCTCTTCGGCGGCACCGATCCGGCGGGCGAACTCAGCTGCAATATAGGACTCGATGTTGAAAACAGAGTCCTGCAGCAATTCGTCAGACACCTTGATCATGGTGGCCACTTTGTGAGCGCCGATGGAGATCTGACCAAAGGCGTCGTCGCTTTCGGGAATAGTGCCTTCCTCATCCACCCAGGACGCGGTACCGTGGGACGCCACAATCGGGATCTTCCGGTCGCCGGAGCTGGTCTGGATGACGGTGCACAGGGAACGGAGAACATTCTCCTCCTCAAGGCCCTGCACCAGAGTACGTTCATACTCGTCCGGCACAAGGTAGCCGCCCTCAGAGTCAGTACCGACCTGCAGGGCGTTCATGACGGCAGGGCTGGCAGAACGGTTCCGGATCATGCCCCAGAAGGCTTTGCCGTACTCATCGGAGGCACGGCCCATCTTCTGGTTATCCGCGCCATTGGGGCGGGAGACCAGAGGAGCAGCGGTAGGCTGATCCATCTCACGATCGATCGCAGCCTGACGCTCCAGCCGTTCGATTTCTTTGCCGAGGGCAACCACATCGGCCTCCATTTTCTCGTAGGTCGCATTGTCCTCAGCGGAGACCATGCCATCCTCACCACGATGGCTGTCCAGGAAAGCCTTAGTCTCATTCCACAGGTTGGCACGCTTTTCGCGCAGAGCAAGAATCTTGTTCATAGTGATATCCTCCTTCATCATTTCAAAAGCGACAGCCGCTTTTCCAGGTCTGCCGCTTTCACTCGGTTATCAGGGGTAATGGTTTCGGGTTCCTCAGGGGTGGGTTCCGGATCGGGTGGGTGCTCTGGCTCCGCCTGCATCACGGGCATCGGCTTTGGCATCGAAGCGATCACCCGGTTCATGAGGCAGGCAGCAGCGGATTTCCGCTCAAAAGAAAAACCCGCCATATCTTCAGGCAGGTCTTCAGCGCCAGTGTACAGGACTTCATCGCAGAAGCCCATCTCCTTTGCCTTGAGAGCATTCATCCAAGTTTCGCTGTCCATGAGATGGGAAATCTTCGCCCGGCTCAGCCCGGTCTTGATCTGGTAAGCATTGATAATGCTTTCCTTTACCTCGTCCAGCAGCTGGATGGCTTTCCGCATCTCTTCCGTATCGCCCATGGCCATCGTGAAGGGATTGTGGATCATCATCAGACTGGTGGGACTCATGGTCACACGGGTTCCGGCCATGGCAATGACGGACGCTGCAGAGGCTGCCATTCCGTCGATCTGAATGGTGACGTCGCCGGGGTAATCCATGAGCATGGTGTAGATCTGGCTGGCCGCAATGCAGTCACCGCCGGGAGAATTCAGGTGAATAGTAATGGGGCCGTTCCCGGAGAAAAGCTCCTCCTTGAACATGGCAGGTGTGATGTCGTCAGCGAACCAGGATTCTTCGGCGATCACACCCTCCAGATACAGGGTACGGGATTCATCCTCGTTGCGGACCCAGTTCCAAAAGTGTCGCATCAGGGGTACCTCCTTCTTTCGGGATTGGATTGGGTTTGGGTGGTTGGCTCCGCATCATCCGCTGCCTGCTTCATGGCAGTAGTGATGGGGATCATGTTTCCGTTTACCAGATAAGCGTCGCCGCCTTCTTCCTTCGGGATCGGGTT
>CACYNZ010000275.1 GCA_902775835.1 uncultured Eubacteriales bacterium
ATGCACTGCAATACGGCTGCGGGACTGGAATCTTCGAACGTCTGGCAGCGCTGATGGGTTTCGGAGATGCTCTGATGGCAATGATAGAGGAACCGGAAGCGGTAAAAGAACTGTTTGATGCGATCACAGATTATAAGATTGCCACAGCAAAGAAAGTGAAAGATTACATTCATCCCGATGTCTTTGTTAATTATGATGACATCTGTACGCAGTCAGCGCCGTTTATGTCGCATGACATGTATGAGGAAATGATCAAACCGTATCATAAACGTCTCTATGATGCTGTCTGGGAGCTGGAAATGATTCCGATACAGCATACATGCGGAAAAGCGGAAGAATTTGTGGAAGATATGATCGAGATCGGAGCTGCGGCCTGGACTTCTGTGCAGCCGACAAATGATATTGAAACGATTCTGGACAGGTATGGCGATCGCTTCTGTATTATCGGAGGATGGGACTCAGCCGGGGCTGTGGCACTGCCAATGGCTCCGAGGAGCAGAGCAGACGACAGGGGCATGCGGAAAACGGTCAGCATGGCAAGCGTAACTAGAAAAGCTGCCGACAGTGATTCCATGATGGTCAGAAGAATGATGCGCCTGCCCTGGGTGCGGAGCATTTCCAGGTCCAGATATCTTCCCACGCCGAACGCTATCATGGCGAGCGCGGCATCGGTGACAAAGGACATGCTTGAAGTAATGCTCTGGGGCAGAATATTGAGGCAGTAAGGACCAATGACCACACCGGCAAGGATATAGCCGGTGACGTTGGGCAGACCGAAAACTTTGGACACGCGGCTCATAAGAAAGCCGGACATCCATAATGTGGCAAGCGCAAGCAGTGCCTGCGCTTCCGGTGATATGGAAGAAAATGCCGAAGAAATGGGCATAAGGCTCCTCCTTCCATGGGTTGTGCAGATAAATTGTATACTACATCCCTCAGGAAAAGCAAGATAACAAATTCTTCCTGACAGCTGGCTTTTCTGCCTCGTAAAGTCTGACTGGAAATCCGCTTCTGAACAGACTCCCCACCGGGAACCTCACCGGAATCAAGTGGATTCGGGTGAAAGCTCCGGTGGGGAGCAGTCTCAGGAGCTGGATAACCAAAACGCTTTATTCCTCGCGGACGCCGTCGTGGAAGAAAGCGTCCATCTCTTCCTTGGTATCAAACACTGCAATGAAGACTTCGTCTCCCATGCCTTCTGCAAGCACCTGGGGCAGGCGGAGACGCATGCGCATCGAAGACGCATACTGATCTGAAAGTGCTTCATTGGAAAGCGCAAATCTTCTGCCGTCGCGGCGGCCGATGAAGGCACAGTACTGATGCGAATTCTGTCCCTTCAGGGAGGAATCATACGCGATCATGTCAGCGTAGATCTTGTAGACATCGGTCCCGTTGGCAAAATTCATCATATCCGGAGAGAAGCCGCCGCAGGGCCGCATATTCACCTCAAGCGCCACCACTTCGCCTTTTCTGCCGATATGCTGATCGGAAAGCAGGCGGAAGAACTCAAAGTGCACAAAACGGCTTTGCACACCGAATGCTCTCACCGTTCTGCGCCCGGCATCGCGGATATCATCCGGCAGTTCCTTCTGCATATAAAAGCAGGTGTTGTCATGTTCATTCACCATGTCCATGATGGATTTGGGCGTATCATTTCCCGTTTCAAATACGGGATTGCCATGACTGTCGATGATGGCATCATAGGACTGGATTTCTCCGTGGATGAATTCTTCCATGATATAGGTGCAGTCATGACGCAGATCAAGGAAGCGCCTGAGATCATCCTCGTTGTTCAGCTTGTGGGTGTCACTGGCACCGACGCCGTTGTCAGGCTTCACAATGACCGGAAAGCCGACTTCCCGGATGAAGGCCATGCAATGGTTATAGTCGTCCACAAGATGGAAGCGGGCAAAGGGGACGCCGGCAATCGCATAGCCTTCCTTCATGCGGCTCTTGTATTTGATCCGCGGAAGATCTTCCGTCTGCCAGCCGCTGGTAATATGGAAGTCCGTCCGCAGGCGCGCATCCATTTCCAGCCAGTATTCATTATTGCTTTCCAGAAAATCGATATGGCCGTAGCGGAAGATGAAGAATGCGACGGCGCGGTATACTTCATCATAGTTTTCCAGGGAGGAAACCTTGTAATATTCATGGAGCGCCTGGCGCAGTTCACCGCTCAGTTCATCATAGGACTGGTCACCGATGCCCAGCACCCGGAACCCGTTCATTCTCAGTTCGCGGCAGAAATGCCAGTAATTGGTGGGAAAGTTGGGAGAAATGAAAATGAAGTTTCGCATAAGTCAAGCCTCTTTCCGTGTTGTCAGTCAAGCAGATGCGGAAGATGGTAAGCGGTCTGGGCATACCACCAGTCCCAGTCGTGGGCGGAGTCATATCCCCAGATATCCACCCAGACACCGATATTCTTCTGGGCAAACATATCCCGCAGCTGGAAGGAAGTGTCCGGGACTTCCCAGGGCCCCTGACCGCAGACAATGATGCCGCGGTTGCGGTTATACGCCTGTATGAACGGGTGATCCGGACTCATGCCCCCGATATAGTCCACAGGGCTGTTCCGGTAAACGTTTTCATCCATATAATTGCCGAATCCGTAGGATGCCGTATAGATTCCGCTCAGAGCAAGGAGCCCGTCAAACAGATCCGGACGCCGGAGGAAAAGATTGGCAGCATGCGTTGCGCCAAGCGAACAGCCGAAGGCGATGATGCCCGGGAAACCGGTCCATCCGTTCAGGGCATTGGTTTCGTCGCGGACGAACGGAGCAATCTCGTCAAAGAGAAAATGCATCCATTGCTCATGGCGCCAGGCCCGCCATGCGGGATCAGCGTCGGAGGACCAGGTTTCCTCGTCGATGGTATCGACCGCATACACCATGCAGCGGCCCTCGTTGATCCAGTCGGCAAAGACGTCTGTCATGTGGTAGTTTTCAAAGTCGTAAAATCTTCCGTTCTGGCAGGGGATAAACAGGAAAGGACGGCCGCTGTGACCCCAGCGCTTCATTTCCATATCCCTGTTCAGTGAGGGAGAATACTCTTTCCAGTACTGTGTTTCCATGGATCGGTCTGCTCCTTGCTTCTCATTTTTTATGATTCGAATGGGTCGTCAAGCAGATAGGTGAGGAATGCGGGCACCTGCCGTTCCCAGCATGCTTCGCAGTGCTCGCCGCCGGGAACAATCTGGGCACATACCATGGCTCCGGCTGCCATTGCATCCGCCACGGAACGGGTGAATATGGAAAGCATGGCCTGGTGGTGTTGCAGTTCTTTTTCCCCGTAGTCCATGTAAAGCCTGCTGCCTTTCAGATAGGGGGATGAGCAGATCATGGAGTGCACGGATCTCGGAGATGTCCAGAGGGACGGAGACAGGGCGGCAGCACCGGAAAAGGTATCACCGTGCCGGCAGAGAGCGTACAGTGCCATGAGCCCGCCCATGGATGAGCCTGCGATAAAGGTGAATTCCTGTGAAGGGAGCGTGTCATAGGTGCTGTCGATGATGGGCTTGAGCGTATGCGCCATCCAGTCCATATATGTTTGACCGCGGCCGCGGATCGTCCCAAGACCCGGATCACGGAAGGTAAACGGACTGTATTCCCGGAGACGGCCGTTTCTGGGACTGTGGTCGCAGTCCACCGCGACGATCATGAGGGGAAGCTCCATGCCTTCAATGGCCTCTTTCATGCCCCAGCTTTTGCCGTATGTGGCATCCTGGTCAAAGAATACATTATGTCCGTCCATCATATAAAGAACCGGGAACGGGCCGTATTCCGAGGGCGGCTGATAGACATAGATTTTCCGCTTGGCCTGGCTTCCACTGCCCGGTATGGGCAGATAAAGATAGGAAATCAATCGGGTTCATCCTTTCTGGTCTGCAGAAGCAGAAAAAGTGTATCAGGATTCCGGGAATGGTGCAACAAAAGTGCGGAAAAAAGACAAGCCGTATGGCAGAACGAGGGCAGACAGGGAAAGAAACGGCATGAAAAAACCCCGGAGCAGGCTTCCGGGGTTGCATGGAACCGGATTACACCGGTGTTGCGCCGGGCGAAATGAGATTATCATACCGCCATGCATAGGCTTCTCCCGGCAGGGGTTCCTCATCCAGCTCCGGAATACAGTCAAGCTTTCCGTCAAGATAGCGTGTCAGCTCATCGGCAACGTCATCAATACGTCCGCGGAGTGCACCGTAACGCAGACAGATGTCCTGCCATCCCTGACGACGGTAATCCCGCTCCCAGAGCGTTCTGTGCAGTGTACACATGTCGGCATAGACTTCGGAGAGATCAGGCAGCATGGAGAGGCAGCGCTTCAGTTCATCGAAATCCTTTGCGAGATAGGCGGGACGCAGGTGGACTGCCAGATCCGCGCGCATATGAACCAGCTGGAACAGTGTGTGGGTGTAGTTATATTCGAGGGTGTCCGGATGATGTTCCAGCTTCTCCAGGGCGAGGCCGGTTCTTGAGAGGATTTCCTCAGGCGTGGTTTTCCTCAGCGGCATAAGGGGATAGAGCAGGTCGCCCCAGACCATATCCTTGTCGCCGGACTCGCACAGCGCCTCAGGATAGAACAGATCAAATACATCGGTGAGTTCACGGGGAAGACGGCTGACAAGCGCGCCATAGCACTGTACCAGCTCCATGTCATAATCCGGACCTTCCCAGCATGCTTCAGAGAAAAGCGGAAGCAGGGGGATTGCCAGGAAATGACTGCATTCCTGTCCGTCGTCACCCCACATGGTGGCAAACACCGTCTGTACTTCGTGCCGTGCGCAGACTCTGAGTGCGGGAATCATGGAAGCAAAGGTGAAACGATAGTTGGGCAGGAAACCGCGCCAGGTCCAGATGCCGCCGGCGAAGACGGGATGATCACACATTTTTTCGTGCTTGAGAAGCATCTGATCATACATGTTTTCATCCGTATGATAATAATCCCAGTAGGCGAGGTCCACACGGTCCAGATGCATGTCCGCCGGAATTTCCGCTTCCGGATCATAATAGGAACCGGTCTTGGAGATCAGGGAGAAGAACATGTCGGACCACATGATCGGGCGGAAATGATGGCTTTCACAGATGGATGTGACACGTTCCAGATGTCGGCGGAGCAGATCATACCGGTTCTGGAATCCGTTCCTGCTCAGATAATGATCCATGCCGATGTGAATCCGGTTTGAGGAAAAGCAGGAACGGAGGGAAGAGATCATGGCTTCGATGAGTTTATAGGTTTCCTCGGAATCGACCAGGAGGCAGTTGGGTTGGTCACGCAGCGCTTCGGAACTGGGCCAGCGGAGGAACTGGGTCAGATGTGCAAGGGACTGGATGCATGGAATGAGTTCGATGCCCAGCGAGCAGGCGTAACGATCCAGCTCACGCAGGTCATTCTGCGAGAACCGGCCGCGCAGATAGCCGAATGCCGGATATCCGGGAACCTCATACATGTCCTCGGTATACAGCATGAGCATGTTCATGCCCAGGGCAGCCATGGCATCCATATACCGTTTGGCTCCATCCACTGTGAAGACGCCGTTTCTGGACATATCAAGCATGGCACCGCAGGACTGGAAGTGTCTGGTCTGGTGCAGATGCAGGGAAGTCTCTCCGCGTTTCTGATGTGCGGTGAGAAGAAAGACCGCGCGCGTGAGAGCTGTGGGCTCATCGCAGGCAATGATGGCGGTATCGCCTTCCCAGTTGATATCCAGACCGGGAGCGTTCTCGAGAAAAATATTCAGAGACAGCGGGCAGCCGGTCACCCGCTCCACCAGATTCATAGCAGACTGAAGATTCAGTGACATGGGTTTGTCCCTCCTTTGTTGTTCCTGTACATCCATGGGTTATTATACGAAAGGGATGGACGAAGTGCAACAGCTTCCGTGGCAGGCGGAAAGTGTGTGCCAGATGAAAAGCAGGGAATCGGAAAACATGATGAATACAGCAGAAAAAGGAAAAACAATTGACGGATTTTTGGCGGATGTCTATACTTTTGCTGTAATTGAAGCCAAGGCAGGTGATGATGGAAGATGAATTTTGTTTTTATTTCTCCAAACTTTCCCCAGACATACTGGCAGTTCTGCGACCGTCTCAATCAGCTGGGCGTGCGGGTGCTGGGGATCGGGGATCAGGAGTATGACTCTCTCAACCCGGCGCTCAGATCCAGTCTGACGGAATACTATCGTGTTTCCACCCTGGAGGATTATGATCAGGTCTTCCGGGCAGTGGCGTTCTTTTCCTTTAAGTATGGAAAGATTGACTGGCTGGAATCCAACAATGAATACTGGCTGGAGCAGGACGCAAGGCTGAGAACCGATTTCCATATTACCACGGGCATTTCCGCGGATGAGATCGGACAGTGGAAAAGCAAATCCGGCATGAAGCCTGTCTATGCCGCTGCGGGGATTCCCACGGCAAGATGCCATCCGATACAGTCGGAAGACGGGGTAAGGCAGTTTCTTGAAAGCATTGGCGGGTATCCTGTCATCGTGAAGCCGGACATCGGCGTCGGTGCGAGCGGTACTTGGAAGCTTGAGAATGACAGTGACTGGCGCGCGTTCTTTGACCGGCATCTGGAAGCACCGTATGTGATGGAAGAATTTGT
>CACYNZ010000276.1:0-5147 GCA_902775835.1 uncultured Eubacteriales bacterium
TTTATGAGCAGCTGAAAGCCAATGATGCACAGTTTCTTCTCACCGGCCGGAACGATGAACTGCTTCAGGCGCTTTCAGATGAGCGGACGGAAGTGCACGCCTGTGATCTGACAGATAAGGGGGAACGCAGATTCTTTCTGAACAGGGTGCGGGCATGGAAACCGGATACGGCGATTGTCTGTGCGGGAAAAGGGTATATCGGTTTCTTTGCGGAGATGTCCGATGAGGAAATGCGGTCCCTGGAAGCATTGAATGAAAGGGCGTTTACCGAGCTCCTTCGGGTATTGTGCGATACCATGAAAGTGGGCGGGGAAATTCTGGTGGTCTCGTCCATCGGAGCACTTCTGCCGGGCGGCCCGTTCCAGGCGGTCTATTACGCTCAGAAGGCATATCAGCTTTCACTGACGGAAGCGCTGCGCATGGAGTACCCGGATATTTTCTTCTCGTGCCTCTGCCCCGGTCCGTTGGATACCGGATTCCATGAGCGGGCAGGCGGGAAGGCCTTATCTGGCGCGATGCGGCCGGAAGTCTGTGCCCGGAAGGCGCTGAAAGGCTTCAGGCATCACAGACGACTGATCATTCCGGGCCTCAGGAACCGGATGGCCTGTGTCGGAGCACGGTTGCTGCCACGGCACTGGATACTGGGAATGACGTATCATCAGATTAAGAAAAAGAAAGAAGGCCTGAAAACATGATCCCGGAATTCTGCACCTGCATTGATGTCGAGTGTCCGTTTCATCCATCCAATCACGATAAGGGATGCACACTGTGCGTGGAAAAGAACCTGAGAAGGAATGAAATACCGGCCTGCTTTTTCAATAAGCTGAAGGCGCCGGATGAAAAGCTTCCGACATACACCATGTGGTCGTTTGCCGAACTTGTCCGACAGCGGGCAGGAGAAGAACCAGACGCCAAATGAGACAGAGGATGCTCAGCCCGTACAGCCATGCGGGGAATGGACTTTCCCATGGTTATTCTATATAATTCAGCCATGGAAACCATGAATGCCGACAATCCGTAGTGTCGTGAAGACAGAACCGACGCCAGAAGGAACAGCTTACTTCAGATGTACATTGCCAAGATGAGAAGGGAGAATGCTCAATGGGAAGCAATGCGATTGTAGGACAGAGCGGTGGCCCCACATCTGTAATCAATTCAACGCTTGCAGGTGTATTGCAGGCCTGTCTTGCCAGAGGTGCGAAGACTGTATATGGTATGCTTCATGGAATCGAAGGTCTCCTGCAGGAAAAGGTGACGGACCTTTCCGAGTGCCTGGGATCGGATATAGAAATTGAGCTTCTGAAAAGAACGCCGTCCTCCTATCTGGGCACCTGCAGATATAAACTGCCGGACCTTGCCCATGGTGCAGAAATCTACGAGAAAATCTTCCAGTATCTGAATAAGCTGGATATCGGTTATTTTTTCTATATCGGCGGTAATGACAGCATGGATACCATTGCCAAGCTCAGTGAGTACGGCAGGATGATCCGGAGCGATATCCGGTTTATGGGCGTGCCCAAGACGATCGACAACGATCTGGTGATGACGGATCATACGCCCGGGTACGGATCGGCAGCCAAGTATATCAGCGTTGTGATGAAGGAAATCATCCGGGATGCCAACGCATATGGCAATAAGTACGTGACCATTGTGGAGATCATGGGACGAAACGCCGGCTGGCTTACCGCGGCTGCTGCACTGGCACGGGGTGAGGACTGTGAGGGCGTCAACCTGATCTGTCTTCCGGAAATTCCTTTCCATACCGATCGCTTTCTTGCAAAGATCGAGCAGATGCAGAAAGAGAGAAATTCTGTGGTGATTGCCGTCAGTGAGGGTGTGAAGCTGCCGGATGGACGGTATGTCTGTGAGCTTTCCGATGATGCCAAATTCGTGGACGCATTCGGACACAGAAAGCTGACCGGAACAGCCAGATATCTGAGCAATCTTGTGGCGGCCAACATGGATACGCTGACCCGCTCCATTGAACTGTCCACCCTTCAGCGCTGTGCGGGACATCTGTCCAGCCGCACGGATATCACGGAAGCCTATCAGGTGGGCGGTGCTGCGGCCAAGGCAGCATTTGAGGGAATGACAGGAAAAATGGTTGCACTGCGCCGTATTTCCAATGATCCCTATCAGTGCACCACAGAGCTTGTGGACGTGACGGAAGTGGCCAATCAGGAGAAGAAGGTTCCGGTGGAATGGATCAATGGATACCGTACCGATATGTGTCCGGAATTCCTTGCTTATGCGCGGCCGCTGATTCAGGCGGAGCTTACACCGATTTATATCAACGGAAGCACAAGACACATCATCAGGGACGAATTCTGAGTGAAAAAATCATGAGAAAAGCCGATGCGCTGATCAAAAAAGCGCATCGGCTGTTTCTGTTTCACAGGACATTACTGCACCCGATTGAGGCAGGCGTCATCGATTTTTCCCCAGGCACCGGCTCCATCACAGACAACCCTGATGCCCACCGTGAGCAGGTCGCCTTCCTGAATGGAAATGCCGTTCAGGATGCCGGTATCCCATTCGTTCCATTTTGTGATGGCAAGGGGGACAGACTGAACAAGTATTCCATTGATCTCGGCAAATGCTTCTGCAGAGTACACTCCGGCATCTCCGCCCATCAGGGAAATCTGGAATCTGTACGTTCCGGAATCAAGCTGGCTGCATTCCTGGAAAAGGCGGAATCCCACAGATGAGGCGGCTGAAGAGTAAAAATGATAATGGCAGGTTCCGGAGAGGGAATCTGTTTTTTTGTCCTCAATGTACAGCTGCTCTGTGTCCCCGAAGTTCTCTGTTTTCCACATGGAGTCATCCGGAGATTCAAACGAAGGATTAGCAAGATAGTTTTTTTGGATCATATGAAGCGTGCAGGAAACAGGCAGTCCCATGGCAGTGCCGTGAATGACATGGTCTCCAGGAACCGACGTGTCGATCGGAGTATCTGCAGATGTGTTCCATGAAACGGCGACTGCTTCACGATGATTATCTGTAAAAATGGCATTGACCGTATCAGGAAGCTGAATATCAGAACCAAGATCCAGGAAAATTTCCATGTTCTCCACGGTATCGATGGCAACAGGCTGGGAAGTGCCGGAATAGACGCCCTGAAAGACTTTGATGGACGGAAGCGCGTTTCCGTGAAAATCAAAGAACGTCTGATTATCACATGCACTGCCGCCATAATATACACCGGCATCCGACGGATCATATTCGGCAGCGTAGGAAGATGCCCATCCGCTCCCATAGGTTTCCCATTTGGCAATGTTTTCGGAATGGGAAACGGTGCCCACCGGAATCCAGCCGCCCTCCCAGTAACACACGCCAAGTCCGCCGATATCATTGACAGCTGAGATGACATCGGCAACGGCGTTGGTCTGCCCCTGCAGGGAAATGGGGTAGGGCTGCTCAAAGGCACCTCCCTCACCAATGGTGTTGCTGAAGAAGTCTCCGTCTTCAAGCGTCCATGCGTAGCTTGTTTCAACGACCAGCACTTTTTTGTTCCACTTCTGCTGGATTGTGGATAAAACTGCTTTCAGATTGTCCAGGGTGCCATGCCACCAGGGGTAATAGCTGGTGGCAAAAACATCATAGTCCAGCTCGTACTTTGCCAGTATTTCCGCCCACTCAAGATATGTGCTGCTTTTTTCGGGATTTGCGAAATGCACTGCGATAAGAGCAGCGGGATAGGTTTCGCGGACTGCACGGCCGGCCTCTTTCATCAATGTCGTGATAACTTCCCAGTTACGTTCACCGCAGAAGGCACCGTTGGTTTCGTTGCCAAGCTGCACCATGGAGACACGAATACCGTCATCCAGAAAGGACTGCAGAGCAGAGAGCGTATACTCATAGATCAGTTTCTTCTTTGTGGTAGTGCGGACATTTTTCCAGGCTTTGGGGGCCATTTGCTTGGAAGGATCTGCCCAGAAATCAGAATAATGGAAATCCAGCATCACGGACATTCCGAGCTCAGTGGCACGGTGCCCCAGAATGCGGGCGGTATTCACATCGCAATTGCCGCCTCCATAGCCATGACCTTCTGAATCATATGGATCATTCCAGATGCGGAGTCGTATGGTATTGATGCCATATTCATGAAGAATGGAGAGAAGATCGCTTTCACGGCCTTCCAGGTCACGGTATGTCACACCGCTGTTTTCCAGAGAAAGGAGAGAGGATACATCCATTCCCAGAACAAAATCAGACGGAAGACCATCGACCCTGGGAATATAAAGTTCTGAAACACCACCGGAAAGTATCAAACAGAAAACCATGATGAGCATTATACCTGCAAGACGCTTCATTTTTGTCCTCCAAGACGTTTTTTTCAGGATAGCACAAGGGCAACAGAAGTACAAACCAATCAGCACAAAAATGGGTTTGGTGGTGAATAATAGTGACAAACTCTGGTCTCCAATAAGCAATAAGGTGCAGGTGGAAAGCAAAAATCATCGAAGAATACGCACAGTTTCCTGAAAAAATGCAAAGATTGTATCAAATGCTGGAATGCAAAAGCAAACAGTGTGCTGCACCTGAATCTGCATAAACAGACCAAAGTCCTGCATGGCTGCTTTTTGAATGCAGGATCGTCAAACAAGACTAGCATACACAGTTTTCTGTGTCCGGTAAACTGCGGAGTGATTGCTTTCAGGAACCTTCAAATAAACCACAAAATATGGTATTTCAACAGGGAACAATACAACAAGAAATGGGCAGAGAAAACGATGCCGGCAAAAAAAATATCTTTCCTATTATATATATTGAAAATGCACAGTGTTTGACAGTATAATAAGAGAGCTATTATTTTGCCATTTTCAGATGTATATCTTACTTCTGGTGAAGACAAAATAAAGTTTTCTGAAGGAGGATGCTTCCATGAGCAAGCATGCAGCTTTGGTTACTATTTTGACTCTTGCCCTTATGGCAACGCCGGTTTTTGCGGAAGATATGGAACTGGTGGAAGAAGAAATAGTTCAGGAGGAAATAACTGAATCTGAATCCGGAGCGGAGGAAGTCCTCATTCAGACCGGTGAAGAAGAAATTACGAGCAATCCTGAGACAACTCCGGAACCAGTGACGCCGGAACCTGTGACACCCGAACCCGTCACACCGGAACCTGTGACACCCGAACCCGTCAC
>CACYNZ010000276.1:5197-6512 GCA_902775835.1 uncultured Eubacteriales bacterium
CCGGAACCTGTGACACCCGAACCCGTCACACCGGAACCTGTGACACCCGAACCCGTCACGCCGGAACCAGTGACGCCAGAACCTGTGACACCTGAACCCGTCACACCGGAACCAGTGACACCTGTACCGGTCACACCGGAACCCGCTACTCCAACGCCTGTGCCTGAGACTCCAACGCCAGTACCGGTTACTCCGGAACCTGTCACGCCGACACCTGTTCCGGTAACGCCCGAACCCGAAACCCCAACGCCGGAACCTGTGGTTACCCCGACTCCGGAACCTTGGGATGCTGTGATTGGACTGGACAGCGCTGTACAGATGGACATCACTGCTGAAAAGCAGCTGGTTGTTCTAAGAGTTGACCTGGATCGGGATATGGAGATTCACTTTGTAAGCAGTGAGCTGCCGATTGCTATTCAGGGAATTCTGGATGGAAACGGGGACACGTTCACGCTCCAGGCAGGCACTGAGAATGGAAAGTATCTCACGCTTGATACTCATATTCCGATGAGGAGAGGAACATGGCTACTCAGTGTTCAGAATGCTGAACCCAATGCCTTCGGACGCTTTGGACTGGTTCTGACAGAGTGGATTGAACCGGCGCCGACGGAAATACCCGATACAGTGGTGACTGAACAGAACACCGAGCAAAACAAACCGGAGTCGGTATCTGAGCAATCTGATGAATCTGCTGCAGCTGAAACAACCGCAACCGAACAGCCTGCGGCACAACCTGTGGTAGACGATGATAATCAGGTTGTAGACGATGAATATACGGAACTCGAAGTGCTCACGGAAAATGAAGAACTTGTAGAATCTCCTGACGAAGATGAAAATGATTCCACACCGGTTCTCGGAGAAGAAGCCACAGAAGAAGAAGTAGTTCTGACAGAAACGGATACGGAAGCCGGCGCAGAACAGACGGCTGCTCAGGAGGAAGTAAATGAATCCGCGGATGACCTTGTACAGGAAACCGGCAATTCTGAAGCTTCCGCTCAGAACGTCGAAGAAAAGCTGGTAGAAGCGGCAGAAGAAACTGAGGCAGCAGAGGAAAGCTCAGATTCAGCTGAACAGGAAAATGCTGAGCAGCTAGAAAATGGAGCGACTCGTGAAGCTGACCGCATTGAGGTCCGGCAGGTTTCCGAACCGAAAGCAGCATACGTATACGGCGACGTGATCCTGTTTGAGGCAGACACCAACAGACCTGACCTGGATATTGTCTGGGAAGGCTCCTATGACGGTGAAGCATGGTTTGATCTTGGTACTCATGGTCCGGAACTTGCCCTGGTGGTAAGCGAGAGAATTGAAGGCCTTC
>CACYNZ010000277.1 GCA_902775835.1 uncultured Eubacteriales bacterium
GATCAGGCAGGGCACGCCCTTGCCGGCCTGGTACTCACTGCGCACAGTGTGACCGGGGCCCTTGGGGGCGATCATGATCACGTTGACATCCTTCGGGGGCTTGATGCAGCCGAAGTGGATATTGAAGCCGTGAGCAAAGGCCAGCGTTTTGCCGGCAGTCAGGTTGGGCTCAATGCTTTCCTTGTACAGCTTGGCCTGCTTCTCATCATTGATCAGGATCATGATGATGTCCGCATTCTTGGCAGCCTCGGCAGCGGTCATGACAGTCAGACCGGCGTCCTCAGCCTTTTTCCAGCTCTTGCTTCCCTCATACAGGCCCACAATCACCTTCACGCCGGAATCCTTCAGGTTCAGCGCATGCGCATGACCCTGGGAACCGTATCCAATGATGGCGACGGTCTTGCCGTTCAGACGGGAGAGATCGCAGTCCTGCTGATAGTAAATCTTCTGCATGGTTCCTTCACTCCTCATGTTCGTATATGCAATCCCGGCCATCCGGTCAGGCTGTGCATTCATGGAAATCCTGCGCTGATAAAGAAAAACCTCATCCATCCCGGCCTATGTTTTCCGAGACGAAAGAGGGAACTCTTCCGCGGTACCACTCAGTTTCGCTCTGCAGCGCACTCGTCATGCCCGGTATCGGGGGCAGCCGTCCCTGCCTACTGCTGTTTCGGCAAGGCCGCTCCATGGTGATTCCCTGTCCACACCCCATGCCTTGCACCAACCGGCATGTCTCTTGAGCGTATGTGAACAGGCGCTCCATATCATCGCGTACCAAAGATGGTAGCAGAGGCATCAGGGTTTGTCAACGACGCATCCGCCCCCAACGCGCTCCGCCCCTGTATTTTCTGTGTATCTTTCAACTGCGGGGAGGGCAGGACGGGGCCTGTCCTCCCCGCGGACGCTTAATCCAGTGTCAGGCTCAATCCCTGACCGTCCGTCAGAATGGAAAGCTTCTTTCCCTCATCAAGACCAAGCTGCGTACAGAGTTTGCCGTCATCGTCCACATACGCGAACATCTCGCCGGCCAGGTATGCCCACAGCCCGGAGAAATCCTGGTCCGCGCCTTCCGCGTTGGAAAACCCGCAGTACTCCACATCCAGACCGTCCGCCCAGAGCAGGTTCAGCTCCGTCACAGGCTCAAGCGGGTCGTTGTTCCGCGTCCTTACATAGAACCAGCTCTCCCATTCCGGCACCATAAAGGCGAAGGTGCCGTCGTCTTCCGGCTCCCATTCCCAGCCGTGCGCAGCGAAGTCATTAAGCTTGCTCGCGCCGAGCTCATAGGTTTCCCCCGCAATGCGCACCTCAAGAAGATTTACAGCCGCCGGCACCTGTCCGCCGGGCATCTCACGCTTTGCCAGGGCCAGGCTGACTTCCGCAGCCGCCGCCACATCATCCTGAATGACCGCCTCATCCATCTTCGCAAGGCTCCAGTCCACATAGGCCATGAGGGCTTCCTCTTCATCTCCCATGCCGGCAGTCACTTCGTCCCGGAGACGCTCGTCCAGAATCTCATCCCGGGCCTCCTGCTCCAGGAGTTCCGGGGTAAGGCCATAAAACGCCAGAAATGTTTCGGGCTCAATCATCTCAAGCCCGCTGCGGCTGAGATACCCGTCAGCGCTATCCAGGAAGGCTGACCAAGCTTCCGCCGCCTGCTCCTGCGCCTTGAGCTCCTCTTCCGGCGTCAGCGAAATGCCGAGTTCCGCGGCCTGCTGACGCGTGATCATGACCATTTTCGCGTCAAACAGGACCTTGTCCAGCGCATCCACCAGCGTCAGCGAATCCTGCATGTCATAGGGAAAGCCCCGCTCAGTAACACTGAGCAGTGACCGCACCAGATAGGCGCTCATGAGCGTATCCAGATCCGTGGTCGTCAGCACTTCCCCGTTGACCGTGAACACTTCATACGATACATAATCCGCCAGACATGTTCCACCCCAGACAAGGAGCAGTACAAGAAGGATACATCCTATTTTCTTTACCATGATTTCCACCTCCTGAAGTACTGGAAGCGTAAGTTTTCTTCTATACGCATTGTACCATGACACGCCCCTGTATTTCTACCATGTCCACTCAAGCCCGAAAAAAGCGCGGTCCCGGAATCATCCGGCACCGCGCCATGCAGACTTATTTCTTCAGTTCAATGGTGTCCATGGGCACATAGCCCTCCACGCTCCGCGTACCGTCCAGATCCACGGAAATGCGGTACCAGCCCTCTTCCACGCCCAGCACCGTCACCTGACGGTCCGCGCGCAGCACAGCATCCCTTCCCGCGTTCGGGTTGGGTGAGCGCTTCACTTCCAGGTCACCCCGCAGTGTCACACCTGGGCAGGGATAGGGATCCGGCTCATAGAGCCCCTGCTCCACCATGCTGTCCATGGCAGCCTGGGCAGGCTCATACCCCTTTTCCAGGGCCTTTTTCAGCCAGTCATAGCCCGCGGCGGGATCGGCATCCACGCCCAGCCCATGCACGGTCATATAGCCAAGATTGTACATGGCCGCAGCGTTTCCGGCCTCTGCCGCTTTCCGGAACCAGAAAATGGCCTGTCCATTGCTCTGATCCGTGCCTTCCCCGGCCAGGTACAGGCATCCCAGGTTATGCATGGCGTCAGAAATGCCACGGTCGGCTGCCTTTCGGAACCACTCCAGAGCGGCTGCGGGATCCTTTTCCACGCCGCTGCCCTGCGCGTACAGCACGCCGATATTGAACAGCGCTCCGGGATCGTCCTCCTCTTCCACTGAGCGGAGATAGAATTCCATGGCTTTTTCATAGTCCTTGGCCTTATAGCAGGCATTCCCCTGCTCAATCAGGCGAACTTCCTCGCCCCATGCCCCCGCCGGGAGCAGCATCTGCATCAGGCAGAGAAGCAGCACCAATACTATATTTCTGACTTTCATCATAATCCTCCAGGCATAACTCTGTGCGGCATGCACCTGTGCAACTATAGCACAGACTTTCCCGTCCATCAACTCGGCATGGGCTTTTCACTTGCCAAGCGCCGGCCAAAATGCTACTATAGCCAAAGGGTCTCATAAAAAGTGAATGGAAGTGTTTCTCGTGGAAGACCGTCGGATTACGAAGCGGAATCTTATCATGTTTCCTTTGGGTACTGTCGGACGTGACATGATGTACAACCTGTTTAACAGCTATCTGCTGAGCTTTGTACTGTTCACGCACAGACTCTCACCCGTACAGCTGACCGCCATTACCATCATCATGGTGGCTTCCCGTGTCTTTGACGCGCTCAATGACCCGCTCATGGGCAACATTATAGAGGGTACCCGCACACGCTGGGGCAAGTTCAAGCCATGGCTCACCGTCGGCATCCTGACCACATCCGTGGTAATTTTCCTGGCATTCAATGTCAAGCTCGAGGGCTGGGCCTTCGTCGTCTTCTTTGCTGTCATCTATTTCCTGTACAGCATCACCTATACCATGCATGACATATCATACTGGGGCATGGTGCCGGCTCTGAGCTCGGATGCTGACACCCGGAACAAGTATACGTCCCGCGCCACCCTGTTCGCAGGCATCGGCGGCATGCTGGCAGCTTCCTTCATTCCCATGTTCACCGCGGGTGCCAACACCATCGGCGGCAACGCCGTCACGGCTTATGGCATCATCGCTCTGATCATCGCCATCCTTGGCCCGGCCTTCCTGGCCTTCACCATCTTCGGCGTCAGGGAACAGCGCAGCTATCAGGACGATCCGGTTCCTCCTGTCAGTCTCAAAAAAATCATCTATACCCTGATCGACAATCTCCAACTGGTCTGGGTCTCCGTGATCTTCCTGATCCAGCAGGTGGGCAATACCATTGTGCTCTCCGGCATCGGCCAGACGTATATCTATGTGGAGTTCGGCTATGAGGGCACCTACTTTACCCTTTTCCAGATGCTGGGCATGATGGTGACCGGTATTCTCATGCTGTTCTATCCGGCCATCTCCAAAAGGATCCACCGGAAAAAGCTGCTGAATATCCTGATGGTGATTTCCTCCATCGGGTATGCGATCATGCTGCTGGCCGGCCTTGTGCTTCAGGCCAGTCAGATAAAGTTTGCAGCGATCACCCTCGGCTATATGATGTCCAATTTCGGACAGTACGGCTTCTATCTCATCCTGATGATCTCCATCATGAACACGGTGGAATATAATGAATACCGTCATGGTGTCCGTGATGAAGCCATCATATCCTCCATGCGTCCCTTCATCACCAAGCTGGCCTCCGCCGCTGCAGTGGCCATTGCAAACATGACCTACCTGGTACTCCATATCATTTCCTATACCAACGGAATCGCCAATCTGGAACAGTCCGCAAATCTGGGCGAAATCTCTGCAGAACAGAAAGCCCAGGAAATCACAACTCTGCTCCAGGGCGTCAGACCGATCCAGACCACAGGTCTGCTCCTTGTCATGACCATCCTGCCCTTCGCCCTGATGTTCGTCGCCTACTGGCTCTATCAGAAAAAGTACAGGCTGGATGAAGAAGAATATGACCGCATCTGCAATGAACTCGCCGCGAGGAAAAAGGCATGAGTCTGACACGGTTTATCCTTCACTTCGCCGCACCGGTTCCACGGGTTGACGCCTTTCACCGCTACCTGTTCATCGGACCGCATCCTGATGATATCGAAATCGGAGCCGGTGCGACCATCGCCAAGCTGGCTGACCAAGGAAAGAATATCCGCTTCCTGATCGCCACAGACGGACGCTACGGTCTGGGCAACGCCCCCAAAGGCACCACACCGGAATCTCTCATACAGATCCGACAGGATGAAGCCCGAAAGTCCGCTGCGGTGCTTGGAGTCACTGACGTCCATTTTCTGGGACTCCCGGACGGGAACGGCTACGAAATGAAAGACCTCCTGCATGGCATAGCCCGGGAAGTCTGCGATTTTCAGCCGGATATCATCAGCGCACCGGATCCATGCGTCTCCAGCGAATGCCATCAGGATCATCTGAACACCGGGCTTGCCGCACGGCAGATTGCCTGTTTTGCCCCCTATGACCGCATCATGCAGCAATACGGTGCAGGACAGGCACCCGTCAAAGCACTTGCCTATTATATGACGGCAAAGCCCAATCGCTTCTTTGGCACCAGAGGATACCTTGACAAGCAGATGAAAGCCATTTTCGACTGTCATCTTTC
>CACYNZ010000278.1 GCA_902775835.1 uncultured Eubacteriales bacterium
AATTATCCGGATATCGTCTTCACGGATCTGGGCAGAGATCCCGTTCTTCCCGATCCCGTGGATACAGTCATCCGTGTGAAACTGAAGCCTTAACGGCTTCTTTTCTTATCAGTTGACAGATACCCCACAGGGGTATATAACAATGGTGGGAAGAGGATACCCCTATGGGGTATAAGGAAGCATGGTAAAAGTAAGAACAGATGCGTGCCCCGCATGCGAAAAGAGGCATAAGAAAAGAACGGCGGAAGAACAGAAAGATCTTCTTGTCCGTCTGAAGAAAGCGGAAGGCCAGATTCGCGGCATTGAGAAGGCTCACGCCGTTGGGATGGCCTGAGGACATGTTCACAGCCGCAAAGCGGTCTGCCATGCGCGGGGCGACCTGATACACGCCATCCCCTCCGGCGGAAAACCCAAGGAGATACACCCGGTCCGGATCAGCGTATTCCTGATAGATCAGATACTGAATCAGCCGGTCATACAGCGGATAGGAAGCATCCTGAAAATGAAGATCCCAGGTGTCTGTGATCCCGCGGCACGCCACATAGATCCCTGAGTCCACGCTTTCCTTATAGTAGGAAAACATGTTTGTCCACTCGCCGTCATTTTCCTCCGCCGGAGCACCTCCGCCGCCATGCAGCGTGATATACAGAGGATACAGTCCCTGCTCATCCGGCTCCCCGATGATTTCCATGAGAAATGACATGGACTGACCGTTGTGCGTCAGCGTATGGACTTCATAGGCGCTTTTCCCGCCCCATACATCAGGGAGAATCCGTGTTTCCGTGGTAAATTCAGCATTGAAAACTTCTGCCACTTCCGGGTCCGAGAGATACGCATTCCCGGCCTCCTGTACCATTTCCTCCACTTCCGCACGCGACATGACCCGTTCTCCGGAACCGGCTTCTTCCGCCCGTGCCGCAAAGGACGTCAAAAGGATGATCCCTGACAGAATGCATGCAAAGCGTCTCACCGGTTTCCAGCCTGTCCTCGTGCTGCTTGCCACCATATTCTCCCCCTCACTCAGATCCCCTCAGCGCCGCAAGGGGGTCAAAACACTGTCAGTTCAGTCATTACCTGCGCCGGTGCGCTCATACCGTTTATCTGCCCTTGGTCAGATCGTTGATGTCCAGGACAACTTCGGACAGAACATTCGCCCCGTACGCAAACAGGCCCGACGATGCCGGCAGACGCAGGCACTTCGTGAACCCCGCTTCCCCGGCAATCCGGACAGCCCGGTCCATATGATAGTTGCTGCTGATCAGCACCACCGGCTGTCCCGGATCCAGGAACTCCGCTGTTTTTCTGAAATTCTCCCTCGTATCCGCCGCCTCATCCTCCAGAAGCATTTTGTCCGTAGGAATGCCTCTCTCCAGCAGTGTGTCAAACATCACAGCAGCTTCCGTCAGTCCGGATTCACCCGCGTTGCCGCCAGTCAGAATCAGAGTTGCGTCCGGATGCTCCTCCAGATACTTCTGGGCGGTATCCAGACGACGGATCAGATCCGGTGCAGGCTTTTCGTGTTCCAGCGCCATGCCCAGCACAATGGCATAATCCGCTTCTCCGGCTGTACGGACCATGCCGCCGATGATCACCTTGCCGCTGAAAGCAATGGTCACCACAGCCAGAAGCACCACCACAACACGCAGAACCCAGCCGACCGCTTTGAGCGCAGCCGGCCGCAGCCTGGTAAAAAACCCGAACCGCAGATCCAGTGCAAACAGCACAAGAACGCCGCACAGGATCAGCTGATAACGGAAAACACTCCTGTAATCGTTTTTCAGGACAACCCCGTCAATCCGGCGGAGCATGGTCACACACACGCTTACCGTAAGCAGCACTGCCGCCAGAATCAGCAGATCACCGATCACGCGCCGGACCATTCCGGGCTTTTTCTGATTTCCATTCCGCTGCATGTCTTTTTCCTCCCTGATTCCTGAAACTTATTCATTTTTCGGTGGCCATCATTCCCGTATCAGCCGCATCTTCCAGAAGAAGTCAAAAGGCTGAAACAGGTTTTTCATGTGATGCACAGCCTGTGCCACGCCGGACAGCATCGCAAGCAATCCGCTGCCGGCCCCAGACGTACTATAAACAGCCATGGATTATTCGTCAATGCACCGCTCCGGAATATGGACCGACAGCCTCCTCCTGCCTGCATATGCTTCCTTTTTCATGCCCGGCTGCCTGAACGGATGCGGGCAGCCACACTGCGTCCATGAAACACACATCATTCCTGCCTGAAGTTTTTCTGCTCTCCGACTGATTCCACCGCCTGAGCCCATGCCGGAATACGCCCTGCCTCCTCTGCAGCAGCACGCTCCGGGAAACATCGCTCTTTATCATACATTGTAGCGCATTTGAGTCAGTACCACCACTTCAAGTGGTGGTTTGATAACGCCCCTATAAGGGGCCAATACTTGCAACACCTGAAAGGTGGTGCCGAAAGCTTGCTGCTGGCAGCCTCACGATGAGGCTACTTCAGGCTACGGTTTTCGTTGTAGAATTCTTCTTCCTGCTCCTTGATATAATTCTTGATTGTTGCCTCATCCACATTGCCTATAGTAGATACATAATATCCTCGTGCCCAGAAGTCGCGCTCAAACTTGTTGCCAAGCTCCGGGTGCTTATCAAAAATCATGAGTGCTGACTTTCCTTTCAGATACCCCATGAATTCCGATATTGCGATCTTGGGCGGTATGCTCACACAGATGTGTACATGGTCCAAACATACCGCTCCCTCAACGATCTCTACCTTCTTGTAGCGGCACAGGATCTTGATGATCTCCCTTATGTCTCCCCGTACTTTCCCATACATGACTTTCCTCCGGTACTTAGGGATAAACACAATGTGGTACTGGCATTTCCATCGGGTATGTGATAAGCTTTGATCGTCTATCTTGGATGCCTCCTATGGTATTTTGGTTTGGCTTTCGACACCTCTTCAATGATACCATAGGGGGCTTTTCCATTATACTTCACGCTTCTGCTTATTCCGTTCTCCCCAGCATAGCTGGGGGTTTAAGCTTATCAATCATCAATACATAAAGGCGATTGGGCCGCTTCCATTACTGAAAGTGACCCAATCGCCTTTCATTTTCCCATGAACTGTAATGATTCTTCCCTCACGGAATAAGCCCGGCAGCACCAGACAGCGGTGTATCAGGGCATGCATCTTCGCTGACCTGTCACGCTCTCTTCCGTTTCGGGGCAGGCAATTCGTCATACATGGCCGTCAGCATCTGCTTCAGGAAATCCCTGCTGTCCACATGGTCGACCATCAGCATTTCTTATGCGCCTTCATAAGGAAGCTCCATTTCAGCATCCGGCATCATCGCTCTGGCGGATCTGGTCGGCTTGACCAGGAAGCGATCATCATATATACCCCCGAAGGTCCGGCCGTTCATATACAGGATGTATTCCCCCATCATCTGCTTCCAGGTGATGCCATCAATCTCTGACAGCTGTTCCAGGATGAAATTCAGGTATGCTCTGCTGGATGCCATGCTGCTGTCTCCTTCCTGCAGGAATTGGACTTCACTGTCACCGGTATCGAAACAGGCTACTGTGCTGTCAGTTTCAGAAACTTGGCAGCATTCATCTGTTCATTCGTCAGATACTGTCCATCGCGGAACACAGCATAGGTCGTGACAGGCGTAGGTGCGCTTCTGGCTGCTTCTCTGCTTTCAATATGTACTGCTCTGAATGGTATTCCATGCTCTTTGGCGGTTTGTTCGATCACCGGCACATACTTGGCGTTGAAAGGACACTGGTTTGTGTAATACAGGACGTAACCGGCTTCGTCAATGTGAGGATGCTTTGCACACTCCAGGAACATCGGAGGCCGTGCATCCGCGGTCAATGGCAGATACCAGAGCTGGATGCCGTTATCCGCTTCATCACTGACGGAAAAGCCTTTATACTTCAGATACTTCGGATCAGCCAGAAAGGGTTTCTTCCTGGCTGCGCTCAGGATGCACAGACCCTTTTTCCCCTTCTCCCTGCTGTCCCGGATACAGGCGTCCAACAGATCATTGGAATATCCGTGTCCCTTGAAAGCGCCGGAAACCCACAGGCAGTCGATGTACATAAAGCCTTCTGCATCGATAGGATTCCATGCGTTTTCCGCCGGAATATACTCAATAAAGCATTTTCCCCGCTCAACACTTTTCAGAAATACCAGTCCATCCTCGAACCGGTCAAGCAGCCATGCCTTCTTGGATGCCACCTGTACATCCCGGTTATTGGAAATAGCGCAGCAGATATGCTCCTGATCGATATTATCCTTTGTAACGCGTATGTATTCCATCCTGCATCCTCCATTGAAAAGACGCCAGGGAGCGTCAGGCACCCTGGAAAGTCGTATTTTATTCGATCGGGAAGCAAAGCTCCGTCACATATTCATCGGGATTCCTCGTTTCGTTGGGACTGACATGATAGATATTGAACATTGGGCCGTTCACCTGATACCCGTTTTCATTGATCCAGGAAGCGACAGCAGCCGTCGCTTCCCCCATCTGGGCGTAGCTTCCCTTGATCACGCAGCTGGCGACCTTCACTGCCGGAAGCGTTCTGAACTTCACGTGCTCCGTGTCCTCATAGGTCCCCTTAACGGTCATGGACACCATGATCTCCACATTTTCTTCCCTGTATTCCTTGTCCAGAAACGCCGCAGCGGCCAGACACGGCTCTGCGGGAACCAGCGGGGTTCTGCACTCGGCCATCATGCCCCAGAGCATGCCTTCATCCTCGTAGCGCGGGACAGTCATCTGCACCGTTGCCGCATACCTTTCGGGAATGGTTCTTACCGTAACATCATAACTCATATTCTGCTCCTTTCTCAGCCGTTTTCTGGCTGTTTCCAGAAGCATCAGTCTGTACTCCGTTTCCTTTGACAGTCTGGACAGTTCTTCCTCCCTGGCCGACAGAAACGCGTCGAGCTGGTCCCGGTCATCGTATATTTCCAGGATCCGGACGATATCTGCCAGGGAAAAACCCATATCCTTCAGGGCGGTGATCCTCCCCATGACAAGCAGCTGATCCTCCCGATAATACCGATAGCCGGTAAAAGCATCGGTCTCAGCCGGCTTCAGCAGTCCTATGTCATCGTAATGGCGAAGCATTCTGATGCTTACTCTGGA
>CACYNZ010000279.1 GCA_902775835.1 uncultured Eubacteriales bacterium
TCCCGGAATATGACCGGTTACTATGCGGCAACGAAGGAAGAGGCATTGAAGCAGGTCATGGACCTGATCCCGGAGGGAAGCACCGTTACCATGGGAGGCTGCATGAGTGCCCATGAGATTGGCGCGGTGGAAGCGCTGAAGGCGGGCAATTACAATTTCATCGACAGGGATGCCTGTGAGGACAAGCGAGCGGCCATGCTGATGGCCTATGATGCCGATGTGTTTCTGTCCAGCTGCAACGCCATGACCGATGACGGAGTGCTGATCAATATTGACGGGAACGCAAACCGGGTTTCGGCCATTGCCCAGGGCCCGAGAAAGGTTGTCTTCATTGTCGGCATGAACAAAGTGTGCAGCGATGTGGATGCCGCCATGAAACGTGCCAGGAACGTGGCAGCGCCGGCCAATGTGCAGAGATTCCATCTTCAGACGCCCTGCACCAAGACCGGCACCTGCATGAACTGCAAGTCGCCGGATACGATCTGCTGCCAGTTCCTGATTACCCGCTTTTCCAGGCATACAGGAAGAATTCATGTGATTCTGGTCAACGAAAATCTCGGATTCTGACAGAAAAGGACTGGTGAAAAATGGAAAAGAGGCGCACCCGGATCTGGATCATTCTGGGTATCTTATTTGTGGCGGCTTTTGTGGTGCTGTTCGTTTTCTGGGAGACCCATTACGGAAACCGTCAGCTGTTTGACACGAAATACAGATTCAATTATGCCATCATCCGTCTTCCGAACGGAGAAACCGTGGAGGGGAATGTTTCCTCCTGGCTGGACTTTGACCAGTCGGATGTGGTGCAGGTGACACTGGATGGGCGGACCTATCTGACGCACTATTCCAATGTATGCCTGATCAGTGACTGAGCCGGATGAGGGAATACCGGGAAACAGCATATCCATGTGTTCAGGGCCAGCCTGTCCGAATATATCCGGACGGGCTGGCTTTTTTCTTTGGAATCTGAAACCGGTTTCAGCGGAGGAGCATGCCTCCGCAAATGCTGCGGGGAATGGATCCGTTTCTTTTTCCCGGATCAAGGCCGCGGGTCTTTGTATGCTCAGCATGTACACCCGTCAGCAGAATCCTCGAACGGAAGTCTGGACAGAAGCCTGCTGCACATGTGTCCCATTTCTTCCGGAGTCTCTTTCATGCCGGTCATATACCAGTGGATGATGATCTGGGCGAGCGCGCCTTCCCAGGCGATGCGGGCATAGCTGGTCTCTTTGCTCATGAGACGCTCCGCAAGGGAAGCGCGTACGGAAAGAAGAACACGGAGGATTTCCGGATCTTCCAGGACGGCGCGGAAAAAGCAGGCGTAGGCATCTGCGTCCGTGCGTTCATACCGGGGCAGTGCGGCCTTCAATTTTTCCGCGATGGTGTCCGACAGGCTTTCCAGCAATGCCTCCTTGGTCTTGTAATTCCGGTAAAAGGCATTGCGGGATACGCCCGCCAGTTCCACAATTTCCGCGATGGAAATCCGTTCATATTCCTTCTGTCCCATCAGCTTGAGAAGAGCGGTTTCCAGGCATTCTCGGGAGAGCTTCTGGGCTTCTTCATTGGACAGGCGCAGCATATCCCGCTTCTGCATTTCATTGAGCATGGCATTTCCTTTCTGTGGATGCGATGTCACAAATACATGGCAAAATGTGACATCCGGACCCAGGTATATTGACATGGACTTCCGGCAGGTGTACGATTTGCACGGCGTCACAATTGTAACGCCGTGCAAATCGTCTGTCAACAGGATGTCCGGAAACGGATCTGACCGGCAGCGGATGCGAAAGAGAGAATGTATGCATATATTCCGGGCTGTGCACATCGCAGACATGGAGCGTATGCCCGGTGAATAAGGAGGATGCCTATGCTCGACAATAAAGGGTCGAACGAAAGACCGCTGATCTATTACATTATCATTGCGGCATCGATTATCATGCTTCTCAATGCCTTTGTCTTCCCGGCGCTCCTGCAGCGTCAGGTGATGACTGTGGGGTACAGTGATTTCCTTGCCATGGTGGACAAGGGGCAGGTGAAGGAGGTTCAGCTGGATCAGAACAGTGAACAGATGATCTTCCTGGCCGTCGATGATGAGGGTGAGGAAATGGTCTGCAAGACGGCCGTGTTCCCGGATGACAGCCTGCGTCAGCGTCTGGAAACAGCCGGCGTGCGCTTCAGCGCCATGATTCCCACCCAGAACAATCCGCTGCTGAGTTTCATCATCAGCTGGATTCTGCCCATTGCCATGTTCTCTGTGCTTGGGCGGGTGCTCATGAATCAGATGGGCAAGCGCATGGGCGGATCGAATGTCATGAATTTCGGCAAGTCCAATGCCAAGATTGTGGCAGCGGATGAGACCGGCGTGACCTTTGCGGATGTGGCCGGCGAGGAGGAAGCCAAGGACGCGCTGAAGGAAATTGTGGATTTCCTGGAGCATCCGGCCAAATATGCGGATATCGGCGCGAAGCTGCCAAAAGGCGCGCTGCTGGTAGGACCTCCAGGCACAGGCAAAACCCTGCTGGCCAAAGCGGTGGCAGGGGAGGCCAAGGTTCCGTTCTTCTCCATTTCCGGTTCCGAGTTCGTGGAAATGTTTGTAGGCATGGGTGCCGCCAAGGTGCGGGACCTGTTCAAGCAGGCCAATGAAAAAGCTCCGTGCATTGTATTCATTGATGAAATTGACACCATCGGCAAAAAGCGTGACAGCGGGGCGGCCATAGGAGGCAATGATGAACGCGAACAGACGCTGAACCAGCTGCTTACGGAAATGGACGGCTTTGACGGGAAGAAAGGCGTGGTCATTCTGGCTGCGACCAACCGGCCGGAGTCCCTTGACCCTGCGCTTCTGCGTCCCGGACGCTTTGACCGCCGCATTCCTGTGGAACTGCCGGACCTGAACGGCCGTACGGCCATTCTGAATGTGCATGCAAAGCGCGTGAAGCTGGCAGACGGAATCAATATGACGGAGATCGCGAGGGCGACCAGCGGTGCCTCCGGCGCAGAACTGGCCAATATCGTCAATGAAGCCGCGCTGCGGGCCGTCCGGGAAGGGCGGAGCGCCGTTTCCCAGGATGACCTGATGGAGAGCGTGGAAACGGTGATTGCCGGGTATCAGCGCAAGAACGCGGTGCTGTCTGAACAGGAGCGGCGCATTGTTTCCTATCATGAAATCGGGCATGCGCTTGTGGCGGCAAAACAGACCAACTCCGCGCCGGTCACCAAGATCACCATTGTGCCGCGTACCAGTGGCGCACTGGGATACACCATGCAGGTGGATGAAGCGGATCATAACCTGATGAGCAAGGAAGAACTGGAAAACAAGCTGGCCACCCTGACCGGTGGCCAGGCTGCGGAAAAGCTGATCTTCGGTTCCATCACCACCGGTGCCAGCAATGATATTGAAAAGGCCACCAAACTTGCCAGAGCCATGATCACCCGCTATGGCATGAGTGACGGCTTCGGTATGGTGGCCCTGGAAACGGTCAACGGCCAGTATCTCGGACAGGATACTTCTCTGGCGTGCAGTCCCGCCTATGCGGAAAAGATCGATGATCAGGTGGTCGCCCTGGTGGGCAGTGCCCGTGCAAAAGCGGACAGGATTCTTCAGGAAAACATCGACAAGCTGCATGAGCTTGCCAAATACCTTCTGGAAAAGGAAACCATCACCGGCGAGGAATTCATGAAGATTCTCAACAGCTGATGTATTCTGTACGGAAACAGCCAAAGCCCGTGTTCGCGGAGGGCTTCCATAAAACAGTATTCACAGCCAAGCCGAAGAAATTGTCCTGGGACAAGTCATTAATACCCTGTAACAAAACAGCCGCTGGTATGATCAAGCAGACCATATCAGCGGCTGTTGTCGTTTGGAGTTCCACTTTATGCAGAAGCCAAATTCTTACTGACGGTAGAGAATATTATATCGTATTAATACGAACAGTCTGTTCCTTTTCCTGCATTGATGGCTTACAATCATTGATGGAACGCAAAGGAGGCGGGCAGATGAAGATGATGCTGGCAGAAAACATCCGTTCTTTCCGCAGGGAACGGTCTTTGACCCAGGAGCAGCTTTCTGAAGCGCTGGGAGTGACGGCAGGCGCGGTATATAAGTGGGAAGCGAAGCTGTCGATCCCGGAGCTGGAGCTGATCATTCAGATGGCAGACTTCTTTGGTATCTCCGTAGACGTACTGCTTGGTTATGAAGTAAAGGATAACCGGCTGGAAACGACGGTAAAGCGTTTGCAGGAGTACCGCCGCAGCAAGGATTGGGATGGACTTGCGGAGGCGGAAAAGGCGCTCAAGAAGTATCCGCACTCCTTTCAGATTGTCACAGAGAGCGCAGCGCTATACCGCGCGTTTGGCTTTGACAGCGGGGACAAGGCCCTGTTTCAGCGCGCACTGGAGCTTCTGGAGCAGTCCCTTATGCTGCTGGCGCAAAACGCAGACCCGCAGATCAGCGAGCAGACGATCCATGGGAGAATCGCGGACACGTATCTGGGGCTTGGCGAAACAGACAAGGCTGTATCGCTTTGGAAAGCCCATAATGCCGGCGGACAGTACAGCCATGAGATCGGGAATATCCTGGCCCAAAATGATCACACTGCCGAAGCGCAGCGGTTTTTGTCAGAGGCGCTTATGAAGCATGTGTCCGAGCTTGTTACCACAATCAACGGCTATGCAAACGTATATGCTAGCTGTGGCGATCATGCTTCCCTGCAGGCGATCCTGGATTGGGGGACCCGGCTTCTTCTGGGGCTGCGGAAAGCAGATAAGCCGAACTACTTCGATAAAATATGCGCCGCGCTGCTCGCTGTCCTTGCCGGGTCGCAGCTGCTGGCAGGGAAGGACGAAGAGGCACGCGGCACCCTGATCAGGGCCAAGGAGCTTGCCGCATTCTTCGACGCTTCTCCCAGCTATGACGAAACCGATATCCGCTTTGTCACCCGCATTGAAGGCACCAGCGCCCATGATGACCTGGGTACGACAGCCATGGACGGTGTCTGTAAAGCCATAAGCCAGTTTGAGAATGAAGAGCTGACCGCTCTTTGGAAATCGCTCACTGAGCAGGAGGATCATCATGAATAAAAAAGAAATCAG
>CACYNZ010000280.1 GCA_902775835.1 uncultured Eubacteriales bacterium
TTCCACTATGACCGCGTGGAAGTCCGTATCGTGAAGGACCAGAACGCTGAAGCCCAGATGTGGGAAAAGGGCGAACTGGACTACTATTCTCCTGACAGCGACGCCATCGAGACCTACATCGATGACCCCCGCATGCGGGAAGCCAGCTCCACCACCGTGTTCCACATCGACGTGAACTGCCAGAACCCCGAGAACCCGCTGACCGCGAACCTCAACTACCGCAAGGCCCTGTATCATGCCATGAACCGCGAAGTCATCGCCAGCATCTTCGGCTATCAGCAGCCCAGCGGCGTGTATGTCAACGGTCAGGCCGGCATGTTCTCCGGCGAGATCTATCGTGAAAGCGAAGCCGGCAAGTCCGTGACCGATCTGGTGGAAACCTGGGGTCCCTGGGGCTATAACCCCGAGCTCGCCAAGGAATACCTCGCCAAGGCGTATGAGGAATGCGGCCTGAGCGATGACACCGTCATCACCCTGATCTATGCCATCGGCTCCACCGAGACCACCTGGCTGAAGACCGGCGAATATCTGCAGGAAGAATTCCCCAAGATCTTTGACGGCAAGATCAATCTTGAGATCAAGGACTACGGCGCCATCAGCGCGACCCAGTTCAAGGCCAGCACCGATGTGTGGGATATGAGCCCCAACGACTGGAGCCGCGGTGCAAGCCGTACCTATCCCTACACCTGCTTCTACTACTACCGCAGGGCATATGAGAGCCATCCCAACAACTACTTCGACGATGAGTTCGAAGCCCAGTATGACGTGTGCGATTCCGACGAGGTCAAGAGCGACTACGCCCGCCTGCTGGAGGAAACCGCCAAGCTCGAAAAGATCTATCTGGATAAGGTCATTCAGATCCCGATGGTGCAGGCTGTCAGCTACACGCTGATCTCCGACCGTCTGGAACTGCCGGTGGACGAGTACGTGCCTGGCTTCGGCTGGGGCATTATCTACGCGGATGTCGTAGAGTAAGCATTCCTGCCAGGAACCTTTACCACAGGAATACGCCCTGGGCGTATTCCTGTGTGTTTCATTTTACGGAACGGGAGAGGACGAAATGGTAAAGTATATCATGGGCAGAATCGGTGCCATGCTGCTGACTCTGTTCCTGGTCATGACGCTGTCCTTCTGGGTGATCCGTCTCATGCCCATGAGCATCTTTGAAAACCCGGAAGTATCGCCTGAAGTGCAGTACAAGCTCGAGGAGCGCATGCACCTTCATGATCCCATGGTGGTCCAGTACTACTATTTCCTCGAAGGGATCATCGCGCGCGGCGACTTCGGAACCTCTGTCAAGCTCAGGCCCGGTCTGGAAGTGTTTGAAATCATCCTGGAGCGCATTCCGCCCACCATGATTCTCAATTTCTTCAGCCTTCTTCTGTCCATTCCCCTGGGCATTCTGGCGGGCACGCTGGCGGCCCTGAAGCGGAACCGCTGGCCGGACCACGTGATCTCCTTTGTCATTGTCATATTCATATCCGTTCCGTCCTTCGTGTTTGCTGCGCTCATGCAGTACCTGTTTACCTTTATCTGGCCCATTTTCCCCACGCTCTACAATACCCAGGCGCCGAACGTATGGGCGGCGTTCCATTCCATGGTCCTGCCCATCCTCGCCCTGTCCCTGAACCCGATTGCCACCATTGCCCGGTATCTGAGAGGTGAGCTCATCGAAACCCTGTCCTCGGAGTTCATGCTCCTGGCCAGGACCAAGGGCCTTTCCCAGCGCCAGGCCACCTGGCGGCACGCGTTCCGCAATTCCATGGTGCCCATTGCCAATACCATCATCCCCATGATCACGGGCATCATGGGCGGCTCCCTGGTCATCGAGAAGCTGTTCGCCGTGCCCGGCGAGGGCGGACTGCTGGTGGACTCCATCATGGGCGGCGACCATTTCCTGACGGTGGCGCTGCTGATCTTCTATTCAACCATGTCCCTGATTACCATTCTCATTGTGGATATTTCCTACGGGATCATTGATCCCCGGATCCGGATCGGAGGCAGCAAATGATTGTAGAAGAAAGGCAGAACCTCCCGGAAAATATCCGGGATATCCCAAAGGAGAAATTCCGGCTTGCCGACCGGGATACGTCAAGGGATGAGGCGTTCACCACCGAGCCCATCGGATTCTACCGTGACGCGTTCCGGCGCCTGCGAAAGAACCGCGTGTCCATGATCAGCCTCACGGCCATTCTGCTGGTGGTGCTCCTGGCCCTGATCGTGCCGGAAGTGACCGGCTACAGCTATGTCCAGCAGAACGTGAACCAGAAAAACCTGCCGCCGAAGATCCCGGTGCTCGAAAAGATCGGGATTGCGGACGGCACCCGAGTGATGACCAACCGGAAAAAGAGCTCCATTTCGGACCCCAAACGCTTTCCGGAGGGCTCAGTGGTGGAAATCCTGCGCGAGTACAAGGTCAGCAAGCAGGACGTGGTGGACATCAAGGTGGACTACTACGTGTACAGCGGCGTGCCGGAGGGCGAGTACCACTGGTTCGGCACGGATTACCTGGGCCGTGACCTGCTCACGCGCCTGTTCCGCGGTGCCCGGATTTCCCTGCTCATCGCCCTGATTTCCGTGGTCACCAACCTGGTCATCGGCATTATCTACGGCTCCGTGGCCGGGTATTACGGCGGCAAGGTGGACATGATCCTGACGCATATCGCGGAAATCCTGGACGGCCTGCCCTACTTGGTGGTAACCATCCTGTTCATGCTCCTGTTCGGGGCGGGCATGTTCTCGATCATCCTCGCGCTCACGGTGACCGGCTGGATCGGCACGGCAAGGCTTACTCGTGCCCAGTTCTATAGGTTCAAGGGCCGCGAGTATGTGCTGTGCGCGCGCACGCTGGGCGTACCGGACCGTCGGCTTATCTTCCGGCATATCCTGCCCAACACGGTGGGCCCGCTGATCACGCGCGCCATGATCGCCGTGCCCGGCGCCATCTTCTCCGAGTCCTTCCTGGCCTATATCGGTCTTGGCATCACGCCGCCGGAACCCTCCATCGGCATTCTTCTGTCCAACGGCCAGAGCGTGCTGCTGCAGTATCCGTATCAGGCCTTTTTCCCGGCTGTCCTGATCTCCATCCTCATGGTCGCATTCAACATGCTGTCCAACGGACTGCGGGACGCCATGGATCCCAGTCACAGAGGGGAGGAATAACGCATGGACCAGGAAACCATTCTCAGTGTCCAGGACCTGCGCGTCTCCTTCCGTGCCTACGGCGGCACCGTCCAGGCACTGCGCGGCATCTCGCTTGAACTGAAAAAGGGCGAAACCCTGGCCATTGTCGGTGAGAGCGGCAGCGGAAAGTCCGTGACCTCCAAGGCGATCATGGGCATTCTTCCCATGAACGCATCCATTGACGAAGGCAGCATCATGTATGACGGCATGGACCTGACCAGGGTCGATGAAAGCCGGATGCATGAGATCCGCGGCAAGCGCATCGGTCTTGTGTTCCAGGACCCGCTGTCCTCGCTGAACCCCATCATGAAGGTAGGCAAGCAGATCATGGAAGTTCTGACCCGGCAGGGCATGAGCAAGGCCCGGGCCCGGGAGCAGGCGCTTCAGCTCATGCGCGACGTGGGCATTCCGGAGCCCGAGCGCCGGATTGACCAGTATCCCTTCCAGTTTTCCGGCGGCATGCGCCAGCGCATTGTCATCGCCATTGCCCTGGCCGGAAACCCGGAAATCCTGATCTGCGACGAGCCCACCACGGCACTGGATGTGACCGTGCAGGCGCGTATTCTGGAGCTTATCAACAAAATCCGTGCCGAGCGCAATCTGTCCGTGATCTTCATCACCCATGACATGGGCGTGGTCGCACAGATGGCGGACCGCATCTGCGTCATGTATGCCGGCAAGGTGGTGGAGACCGGCACCGCTGAGGAAATCTTCTTTGAGCCGGCGCATCCCTATACCTGGGCGCTTCTGTCGTCCATGCCGGACCTGGAGACCAAGGAACGCCTGGAAGCGATCCCGGGCACACCGCCGAACATGATCCACCCGCCGAAGGGCGACGCGTTCGCGGTGCGGAACCGGTACGCGCTGGAGATCGACTATGAGATGGAGCCTCCCATGTTCCGGCTCAGTCCCACACACATGGCGGCTACATGGCTGCTGCATCCCGACGCGCCGAAGGTGGACATGCCTGAGAGCCTGAAGGAACGAATCCGGAGAATGAAGGAGGCTGGCGCCGTTGAGTGAACCCATTCTGCAGGTGGAGCATCTGTGTCAGTACTTCACCAGCGGCCGCGGAAAGAACAAGATGACGGTCAAGGCCGTGGACGACGTATCCTTTGACGTCTATCCCGGTGAGACCTTCGGGCTTGTGGGCGAGAGCGGCTGCGGAAAGACCACCACCGGCCGCACCATTATCCGGCTGTACAACCCCACCAGCGGAAGCGTGAAGTTCGAGGGCCGGGACCTGACCGGGAAACTGGACAAGGACCTTTCCAGGTTCATTTCCTCGTCCATGGCCATGATCTTTCAGGATCCCATTGATTCCCTGAACCCCAGAATGACCATTGAGGAGATCATCGGCGAGAGCCTCATGCTCCGGGGCCTGGACAAGAAGGAAGTGCACCGCGAGGTCATCAGCGCGCTGGAAAAGGTGGGGCTCACGGAAGAGCATGCCACACGGTACCCGCATGAGTTTTCCGGCGGCCAGCGCCAGCGCATCGGCATTGCGAGGGCAGTGGTCGCAAGGCCCAAGCTCATTATCGCCGACGAACCCGTGTCCGCCCTGGACGTGTCCATTCAGGCGCAGGTGATCAATCTGCTCAATGACCTGAAGAATGAACTGGGCCTGACCATCGTGTTCATCGCGCATAACCTCAGCGTGGTCAAGTATTTCTCGGACCGCATCGGCGTCATGTATTACGGCAAGATGGTGGAGCTGGCCGAGAGCGACGAGCTCTATGCCCACCCCATGCATCCCTATACCAAAGCGCTGCTCTCCGCTATCCCGCAGCCGAACCCGCTCACCGAGCGCAAGCGTCAGCGTGTGGACTATGTGCCGGAGCGCGATCACGACTATTCCGTGGAAAAGCCGGACATGCGTGAAGCAGCATGCGCTCCGGCTGCTGAGCGAATAAGCATACGAAAAAAGACAGCTTCCGGAATCCTCGAAGGATTCCCGGAAGCTGTCTTTTCGTTTTGTATTCAGGCGGCGGGTTCCAGCGCCTCAGTGCCGGTCATGATGACGTCCTCGCCGTAGATGGTTTCGAACTCATCCCGCATGGAGACAGTCTCAAACCCGAGCTGTTCGCACTGTTTCCGGAACTTCTCGGCTGTTTCCAGATTCCCGTAGTCCCGGACCGTGTCATCGCAGAGCAGCATGTACGCTTTTCCGCCGTTCTGCACCGTATACTCGCCCATGGCAAGGTCGCCGGAGCTGTTTCCGAAGGCCAGTACCGGCGGGATCCCGATCTCCTGCACAATGCTGACCACCTTGTTCATCTTCAGGTTCTTGAAGATCATGTTTCCCTCAAGGATGACCTTGTCCTCCGGCGCGTAGGTGTAGTCCCGGGCGGCGGTGTCACCCTGTCCGGGCGCGGTGAGGGAGAACACGCTGCCAAGGACTCTGGAGGGCGTGATCCACGCATCCAGAATACCGCGGTTCAGTTCACGCAGCATGAGGCGCTCCGCGCCGCTGACGATATAGACCTGGAAACCGTGCTCGGCCAGGTACTGGACCAGGGCGGTCATGGGCTTGTAGAAGCCGCCCTCATAGGTCAGGTTCTCGAACCCCCAGGCCGGCTGCTTCATGAAATCGCGGATGTATGCCTGGTATTCCTCCACCGTGAACCCGCGGAAGGCCTCGGCACACATCTGGGCGCTTGACTTGGAGGACTTGGGCTTTTCGCCGCCGCGCAGCAGGTGGTCTTCCAGTGCCTGGCAGTAGGCCACATCCTCCGGCAGTCCTTCATAGGTGTCGTCGTGGAGCAGGCGGTGCATGAGCAGGCACTGGTCAAAGTAGGTGGGGAACAGCTCGCCGTAGAGCGTGCCGTCACTGTCAAAGACGGCGATGCGCTTTTCGGGCGGCAGGTAGGAATCGGAAGCTTCATCGGTGACGGAGGCCACAAAGTCCATAATGGACGCCATGGCGGGTGAGGAAGCGGACCAGTAGGGGATGGTTTCCCCGGTGGTTTCCATGGCTGCGGCGGAAGAGGCCAGCAGCAGAAGACAGAGAAGGGAAGCGATCAGACGTTTCATGGAATTCCTCCTGATATAAATGCTTGATGTTTACCGGGCAAAGGATGTGCCGGGAAGCGTGAGCGGAAGCGCGGTGAGGTCCTCGTCCTTCGAACTGAAGCCCACCAGCACCTGGAAATCGCCGGGTTCCACCACGGTCTGTTCCAGGGCATTGACCAGCGCGAAGTCCTCAGGCTTCAGTGCGATCCGGAAGTCTGTGCCTTCGCCGGCTGTCAGCGGGACTTTAAGGAAGGAGCGGAGCTGCTTGACCGGTGTGATCACCGAGGACACCAGATCCCGGACATAGACCTGGATCAGGGCGTCGCCGTCCCGGTGTCCCGTGTTCTCCACGTGTCCGCAGACTGTGAGCGTGTCGGCGTCCAGAGCGAGCCGGCTGAGCACAAACTGTGTATAGCTCAGGCCCTCGCCGAAGGCGAACAGCGGGGAACCGGGCAGGTCCACATACTTGTCTCCGTGCCAGCCGGGCAGGTGATTGTAGTAGACCGGCACCTGTCCGGAATGCCGGGGGAAGGAGATGGGCAGGTGTCCGCTGGGGTTGATGCACCCGAACAGGGTTTCCGCGATGGCCTGGCCGCCGTACATGCCGGGATTGAACGCGCACAGCACTGCGTCGGCCTTTTCGGCACTGTCGCCCAGGCACAGGGGCTTGGAGGAAATGAGCACGGTGCAGATGGGCTTGTTCAGCGCCATGAGACGCTGGAACAGCTCCGTCTGGCGGCCGGAAAGCTCAAGAATGGCCCGGTCCTGGTACTCGCCGAACAGTCTGGCGCAGTCGCCGGGCACAAAGACGATGACGTCCGCCTTCTCCGCCAGGGCCACGGCACCGTCCAGGTCATCCGTGTCCTCCTCCAGCTGTCCGCAGCCCTTCGCGTACAGGCAGGTGGAATCGGTTTCAGTACAGAGATGCTCCAGGCCCTCCTTCAGCGTGACATAGGGACGCACGGGCTCCTTGTAAATGCCGGGTTCCGGATGCGTGAAATAGGTCCAGTCGCCGTACTGCGCGCGGATGTCGTCCGCGTTGGGTCCGATGAGGGCGATGGTGGTGTTCTTCTTCAGGGGAAGCATGCCGTTGTTCTTCAGAAGCGTCATGCTCCCGCGGGCGGCCTGAAGCGCCTGATCATGATGCGCGTCGCAGCCGATGCAGCCGGGCACGCCGGTCTTTTCGCTCTTATGGAACAGGCCCATTTCATACTTGATGGTCAGAATGTGCAGCACGGCCTCGTTCACCACGTCCATGGAAGCGCTGCCCTCCTTCAGGGCGGCGAGCATGGCGTCATAGAAGGCCAGCGTGGTCATGATCATGTCATTGCCGGCCTTGGCCGCCTCCACCGCGGCTTCCTCCAGCGTGGCGCACACGTGCTGGCGCTCCACCAGGCTGCGCGCGTTGTCCCAGTCCGTGACCACGAACCCGCTGAAATCCATTTCCCCGCGCAGCATGTCCCGGAGTGCCCAGCTGTTCACCGTATAGGGCACGCCGTCCTGGGAGCCGTAGGCCGTCATGATGGTGGCGCACCCGGCTTCCACCGCCTTGCGGAAGGGCGGAAGAAAGACTTCTCTTGCCTTGCGGCGCGTGATCTCCGTGTCATAGGCATCCCGCGCGCCGGTGGCCTCGCCGTAGCCGAGATAATGCTTGGCGCAGGCCAGGATATGCTCGTCACTATCCAGGTCATCTCCCTGATACCCGCGGATAATGGCCTCGCCGAGCTCACCGGCCAGGTACGGGTCCTCGCCGAAGGTCTCATCAATGCGGCCCCAGCGCGTGTCACGCCCCAGGCAGAGCACCGGGGAAAATGTCCAGTGCAGGCCGTCCGTAGCCACTTCCCGGGCAGTGACTTCGCCCATGCGGCGGGTCATATCCCGGTCCCAGCTGCAGGCCATGGCCAGCT
>CACYNZ010000281.1 GCA_902775835.1 uncultured Eubacteriales bacterium
CAGCTTCTTCGAAATCTGCTTGTTTTTTGTTTCTTTTTCCTTCGCTTTGATTGCCTGGTATTCTTCCTCTGTGATGCGATATGCCATAATCATCCCCCCCTGGAATGATTATATCACAAAAATGTTAGTTTGGCTAATCTAATTTGAGATTAGTATGATATATGCTTTCCTGTCTTTCATCCGCCCTGCTTCAAAAGATTTGGGCGTTTTCATGTTTCAGACCCTTTTCACACCTGCAGATGCTCACGCCTTGCGGGAAGACGGCATCTTATCCGCGATGCGCAGGAAAATGAATCCCAAAGCAAAGAAGATGGCCAGGGATGCCACGGCAATATTGATGGTTCCGCCCGCAAACTTGACCACGGCAATAACCGCCGAGCCGAGGAAGCTAGCGCCCTTGGCGAAAATGTCATAGATGCCAAAGTATTCGCCGGAGTTTTCCGCCGGAATGATTTTGGAGTAATAGCTGCGGGACAGCGACTGGATGGAGCCCTGGAAGCAGCCGACACCGAAGGCAAGGATACCGAAGTGAAGAAGCGTCTTCAGGCTCAGCGCATACAGGCATACCGCAAAGTATCCGACAATGCATACAAGGATCAGCTGGGCGGTGGAATACTTGTGGGAAAGCCGGGCAAATACCAGCGATCCGATCCAGGCCACCACCTGGGTCGCCAGCAGGAAAACCACCTGGCCCACCGTGGGAAGGCCCAGATCCGTGCCGATATTGATGCAGTTGTCGATGATGGTGCCCACACCGTCAATGTAGAGGAAGAAGGCGATCAGGAAGAACAGCACCTTGCGGTCCTTTAGGGCGATATTCCGCAGCGTGCCAAAGATCTTGCCGAACACACGCTTGACCGATCCTTTGGACTTCTCGGTATAGTTGACCTGATGATAATTCCGGATCAGCGGAATGGTCACCACAAACCACCATACCGCCGTCACGGTAAATCCGATGATCTTCCCCAGCTTCGGGGAAATATACATGATATCCTCACTGAGACCTCCGCTGATCACATAGGCACCCAGCGCCAGAATAAAGGGAATGCATGACCCGATATAGCCCCAGGCATATCCATAGGAGGATACCTTGTCCATCCGCTCCTCCGTGGTTACGTCGTTGAGCATTGAATCATAGAAGGTAAGCGACGAAGAATAGCAGATTTTCGCGAGAACATAGATCACCAGGAAAGCCACCCAGCCGGCCGCAAACCCATTGGCAATGCAGCCGGTCACGCCAAGCGCCACCGCCGTGGTGAAATAAATCTTTTTCATTCCCTGCCTGTCAGCCAGCGCACCGAGCACAGGACCGATCAGCGCCACGATCACAGTCACCACAGCGATGGACAGGGAATAATAGGCCGTGGCTTCGTCACCCGTGATCTGGCCCGGCGCGTCGCCGATGGCCAGAGCCTTGAACCAGATGGGAATCAGCGAGCAGGCAAGCATTGTAAACGCGCTGTTTCCCACATCATACAGAACCCAGGCTTTTTCCGACTTGGTCAGTTCCTTAAACATGTTCTGTCGTCCTTTCAGTTTTTTCTCCCGTGGTTCATATTATATCAGAATTATCCCCCAGGAAACAGACACGCAGGCAGAAAGCGTGGAAGAAGCCGGATCTTCACCCGGCCTCTGAACATGGTCCGCCCCTTTCGCGTCATGAATTTTCCTCTTTGATCCGTATTTTCCAGCTGCGCCGGAGATTCCTTTCACGTTATTCATCCATAATCCGCACCGGTTACTCCCTGTCCTCCAGAATATTGGAATACCAGGCGTCCGTCCAATCCCGGATGAATTTCCTTCCCGACCGGTAAAACTTCCCGTCCTGCACACAGACGCTCCGGATCGGATACTTGCGCGCCCGGGGCGTAAGCTCAAGAATGGCATATTCCCTGCCGTCAGCCCCGCGATAAATGCGCCTGTACATGCCCGGCTGAATCCCGATGTCTTCAAATTTCCAGGCTTCCGCATCGAAATTCGCCCGCGCCACATCTTCCGGATCGCTCGCCATGTTAACGGTCAGTCTGGCGGAAAAGCGTTCCTCTTCATAGGTGATCCTGCCGAGTGAAACGGAAACACCGTACTTTTCCTGAAGCGGGCCCATGGCCTTCATAAAATCCTTTTCGAATGCATCCAGAAACTCCTTTGTCACCTGCATCTTGATCTCTCCTTCCGATGCTTCCGCCTGCTGTCTTCAGCGGGAACACTTCTGTCCTGTGACGCCGTACATCACACATTCCATGATGCCGTATACTCCGTCCTGTCACAGCCATTGAATGCCGCCAGGCGCTTCACAGCGCCTGTCAGTGCCGATGTCAGCTTTTTCGTCTGCCGGATACCGGGCTCCGGCCAGAAATGCATGACCGTCAGAACACCGGCCTTTCTGTCCGCCGCGGCCTCAATGCGGCCCGCAAAACGCTCGCCCCAGAGCACCGGCAGGGTATAGTACCCGTACCGGCGCTTTATCGCGGGCGTATAGATTTCCCAGCTGTACCGAAAATCCCACAGTGCCTCCACCAGGGCCTTGTCCCAGAACATGGGATCCAGCGGTGCAAGAAATTCCATCCGCGGCCGCATGTCAGCCTCCCCTGCAAGCACGGCATCGAGCAATGGCCTGTCCTCCGCGCAAAAGTAAAAGGGATCCGATATCGATTCCACCATGACCCGTTCAATCAGGCCTTCCTGCTCCAGGCTTGCAAAGACATGTCTGCGGCTTTCCGCATTCAGCTCTATCCCGAGAAACGCCGGGGTATGCTTGTTCCAGAGCAGGCCTACCGCGCCTATGCGCCGCAGCACACGCCAGCACAGCAGGCTTTCCTCGTCCGAGCAGGGATTTGGCGCACTCAGCAGAGCAGCGTCCAGGTGGCGCTCCGCCAGATCATAGAATTTCCGGGATCCACTCTTGTGATGAATCACCAGCGTGCCGTCCGTATACAGCTGCTCCAGTACCGAACGCGCTGCTTTCGATTTCTTCTGCCAGTTTCCGCTCCAGTGCATGGAGGAATGCCAGAATATCTCGCCTTCCACGGGAAGCGTGTCGCTGGAAACCGGACCATGCTCCGTGATGTAGGCCAGAGCCTCCTTCTCCAGTTCGGCCAGGCCCTCAAAAGTATGCCCGAGTGCCATGCTGCGCTCACGGTATCCGGAGAAATATGGCCAGTCCCTTGCGGGAAAGATGGAAAGCTCCTTGTCCGCATAGTCCACCAGCAGACGGTCCTGGTAAAGCAGCTGCGCAAGCATATCCCTGGTGAACCCCTTCACCCGGGACTGCAGGGTCAGTTCGGCATTCTTTCCGCATACATCCACCGGATCATACTGAATGCATCCGGCCTGGCAGATATACCGGAAAGCCCCGTCTTTTCCTGTAAAGCGGTGTATGCCCAGCAGTCCCTGCCGGCTGAGAATAAACTGTCTGGCGGCCTCACGTGTTATTGTCATCATATCCATGGTGCTCCACTTTTTTATCTGGTATCAGGCAGTGCGATCAATGTATCAGAAATGTCCATAGAATCTGTCAGATGCAGTGAACTCAGTTTTATTTTTCCGTTTTCAACTTCCACGGTCATTGTATCACACAGAGGCAATGCCTGCTTTCTGTAGAACTGTTTTCGGAAAACGGATTTCCTGGCTGTTTCCCCATTTCCTGACCTGTCCCTCCATAATTTGCATTCCCCATCTGTTGCATATAGGCAGTGTATCCGATAAACGCCATATAATCAACCACCTGTTTTTGATTCTGTTGAGCATGAAAAATCGGCTAAACACGTTGATTTGCCATGTGTTCAGCCGATTTGCCATGCTCCTCTGTCGTAACTTCCGTTCAGCTTCCATGCATTCCACAATTCCTGACCTTCATCAGCATCTCCAGCATGTGCTTACCAATCTTCTATAGATCGTTGCCAGAGTCGGCGCAGATCATCCGCAGTCCATCCAGTATCAAGAGTCTGACATGCAGTTGGTCGGTCAGAAGCTTCAAAATACACGCTGATCAGAGCACTTTGCACATTAAATAGTCATCTGCATAGCTGCCATCCGGATATTTCATGCCATGCGGCCTTGTGCCGTAGACCTGAAAGCCAAATTTTGTATATAGATTGATCGCCCGACGATTGATGCTGACCACCTCCAGTTCGATCTGCTCAAATCCGCATTTCCTGGCATGGGCAATCAGACGTTCCATCATAGCGGAACCGACACCCTGTCGCCAGCAGTCCTCCCGCACCGACATGCCCAATGTAGCCCGGTGCAGCGTGCGGCTTTTCACACCTAATGGCATAACATCACTGGCAGCGATAATTTCATCATTCATTTCCGCAAGAATCATCAATGCTCTGGGATCATCCCTCCGCCGCCTCAGCACTTCGGCCTCTTCTTCTACGGAATAGTCAAATTCCTCCGGCGTACGAAGAAGGTATGGTGTTTCACCCAGCATGATCTTCATATATGAGATCATTCGCTCAGCATCCTCTGGTTCCACAGAACGCAAAACGCATGTCTTCCCGTTCTTCAAAATCAACGATTCCGCAGCTGTTTTCAATGTCATTACCTCCTTCTTTCAATGCTGCAAATACAGGCCATACTCCCTGGAAACCTTCAGAACATCCTCTCATGCATGGCCAAAGTACATTCAGAGAATTTCCGCTCCATCGCGATCAGCGCCTCCTGCTGCTCATTCAGCTTCTTCCATCCCTTCGTCACCGCAGCAGACGTCATTTTCCTTTTTCCTGTCATCCTTCAATACCTTCTGATACAGTACCGTGCCAAACAGCCCATCCAGTTCCGTTTCAAGGTCTGCCCCGTTCAGCATCCAGCCTGTAGCTATCTGTTTGAATCCGTGCTTCTTCAGCAGTCCGACACATGCATCATTCTTCGGTGATGTAACAGCTGTGATTGCATGCAGGCCAAGCGTTCCTGCAAGTTCTGTGAGCAGTGCTGTTAGCGTCGGGAAAAAAGGGCCAACGTTGGTCGGGAGAAAAGGGCCAATTCTAGCCGGGTAAATAGGGCCGATCAAGTAAAAGCCTGGCGGATTATT
>CACYNZ010000282.1 GCA_902775835.1 uncultured Eubacteriales bacterium
GAATCAGCGAATAGCGGTCTATGGCCTGGCAGAAAGGCTCCCAGATACTGCTGCGGAAAGGCCCGAAAATGGACTCCTGAACTTTTTGGGTAAACTCACTCATGGCGTTGCTCCTTTTCATGGTTGAGACAGGCTGCCGGCGGGAAAGCTGTCCCGGGCAGTATAGCAGAAATGCGGGAATTGAGAAAGACGGTTTTTCCGGCAGACGCGTTCCCGCGCAGATGAAAAACGCGAAAGGATGACAGGTCCGATGAAGCCAGACCATATTGAGATCCGGGGCGCCCGGGTCCACAATCTGAAGAATATTGATGTGAATGTGCCGCTCAACGGGATTGTGGGCATTGCGGGCGTTTCCGGGTCCGGAAAGTCGTCACTGGCACTGGGGGTTCTTTACGCGGAAGGCTCACGGAGATACCTTGACGCGCTCTCCACCTATACCCGCCGGAGAATGACCCAGGCGGGACGCGCGGAGGTGGATGATGTCCGGTACATACCCTCTGCGCTTGCGCTGCATCAGCGGCCCGGGGTTCCGGGCATACGGTCCACGTTCGGAACCGGAACAGAGCTTCTCAACAGCCTGAGGCTCATGTATTCGCGCCTGGCTGAGCACGAATGCCCCAACGGGCACAGGCATGCGCCGACGCTGGATGTGGCGGCGGGCCGCGAGATCGTGTGCAGTGAATGCGGGGAGCATTTCTATGCCCCGTCGGCTGAGGAACTGGCCTTCAACAGTCAGGGTGCTTGCCGCCGGTGCGGCGGTACGGGGACCGTGCGTACCGTGGACATGGACACCCTGGTGCCGGACAAGTCCCTGACCATTGAAGAGGGAGCGGTGGCTCCGTGGAACAGCCTGATGTGGTCGCTGATGGTGGATGTCTGCCGGGAAATGGGCGTGCGCACTAATGTGCCGTTCCGGGAACTGACGGAGCAGGAGCAGGAGATTGTGTATCACGGTCCGGCGGAAAAAAAGCATATCCTGTATCATTCCAAGACCACCAACCAGGCGGGGGAACTGGATTTTACCTACTACAATGCCGTGTATACCGTGGAAAACGCCCTGTCCAAGGTCACGGATGAAAAGGGCATGAAGCGGGTGGAAAAGTTCCTGCGGGAGGATGTCTGCCCGGAGTGCAGCGGCACCCGTCTGAGCGCGCAGGCGAGAAAACCCCGGATCATGGGAAAGCGTCTGGACGAAGTCTGCACAATGCCGCTTGGAGAACTCAATCAATGGGTAGCTGGCGTGCCCGGCTGGGTGCCGGAAGCCATGAAGCCCATGGCGGAGCGCATCTGTGAATCCTTTCATACTGTCGCGGCAAGGCTTCTGGAACTCGGGCTGTCCTACCTTTCCCTGGACCGTGCCGGCAGCACGCTGTCCACCGGTGAACGCCAGAGAATGCAGATGGCGCGGTCAGTGCGCAACCGCACCACAGGGGTCATGTATGTCCTGGATGAACCTTCCATCGGTCTGCATCCGGCCAACATACAGGGACTGAACGGTGTCATGCATGATCTGGTGGCGGACGGCAACAGCGTGGTGCTGGTGGATCATGATACGGAGATTCTCCGGGAAGCGGACTGGCTGATTGAGATGGGCCCGGGCGCCGGAAGTGCGGGCGGTCAGGTGCTGTGCGAGGGCACTGTGGAGGATCTCATCCGGAATCCTCAGTCCCGCATCGGACCGTTCCTCGGCCGCAGAGAGCAGCTGAAACGGCAAAGGGTGGAAGCCGGCCACATGTTTGAAAAGGGCAGCATTGAAATGCGCACAGAGGCGATCCACACGGTGCATCCGCTCAGCGTGCGTCTGCCCAAGGGCCGGCTGACCGTGATCACCGGGGTTTCGGGCTCCGGGAAAACCACCATGGTGCTGGAGAGCCTGTGCCCGGCCCTGACGGCACTGACGGAGGGAAGCAGAATGCCGGAGCATGTCAGGGAGATAAGCGCTCCCGGTATCCGGCATGTGAGGCTGATTGATGCGACGCCCATCGGCATCAATGTGCGCTCCACCGTAGCCACCTATGCCAACGTGCATGATGAACTGCGCAAAGTCTATGCGCGTCAGACCTCAGCCAGGGAACTGGGCCTGAAGGCAGGGGATTTTTCCTATAACACGGGGTCTCTGAGATGCCCGGTCTGTGACGGGACCGGGGAAATCTCACTGGATGTGCAGTTTCTGCCGGACGTGAACATCCCCTGTCCGGAATGCCGGGGCAACCGGTACGCCCGGAAAGCGGACGCGGTCATGTACAGGGGAAACGGCGGCGAAATGCATTCCCTGCCGGAAGTCATGGGCATGGAGGTGGATACGGCGCTGGCCTTTCTCTCGGGCCTGAAGACGGTTTCGGAACGCCTGCAGGTGCTCAGCCGGCTGGGGCTTGGATATCTGACCCTGGGCGAGGAAACGCCCAGTCTTTCCGGCGGCGAGGCCCAGCGCCTGAAGCTGGCCAGTGAAATGGGCCGGATGCAGGATGACGCCGTGTTTGTGTTTGATGAACCGTCCATCGGACTGCATCCGCTGGACGTGGAAACGCTGATGGGCGTGTTTGACACACTTCTGGGGAGCGGAGCGACTGTGGTTGTCATTGAGCATGACCTGGATGTGATCCGCAATGCCGACTATGTGATTGACATGGGCCCGGGCGGCGGGACGGAGGGCGGCCGGATCGTGTGCGCGGGCACGCCGGAGGAAGTCCGGGCATGTCCGGAGAGCATTACAGGACGGTATCTGTAAGAAAAAGAGAGGGAAGGCGCGGAATTGCGCTTTCCCTCTCTTGTGGTTTTGACATGTATCAGGAATTGGTGACCCAGGCGAGAATCTGTGCCTTCTGCTCCTCGGTCAGAGAAAGCGGCCGCCCGTCCAGCATGACGGTGAGGCTGCTCTTTGGCGGATGTCCCTGGCAGGCTTTGGCACAGAAGACGCCGGACACTTCCGCATCATGTCCGTTCATGGGTGTGTCCAGTGCCTTCAGATCCGCGTCTGTCTCCGGAAGTGCTTCCAGGAGGTCTGCCAGACGCTGAGGATCCTGCAGAACGTGCACCACGGGAAGGCCGTTCAGCTCACTCAGTGAGTCAGCAAGACGGCCGGACAGGGCAAGGGTGTGGGCATTGATCCGCTCCAAAGCATCCGCGGACTGTCTGGCACAGACGATTCTCGGAACCGGGATCTGGTAGTCGCCTTCCCAGAGCACATAATCACAGTTACGGTAGTGCTCCAGAATCTCAGACGGCAGCAGATGCCGGGGATAGAGAACCGTGGTTTCGTCCTGTGCCCGCGCCGTGACCGGAGCGGCTCCGGCCAGGATATGCCTTTCCGTGTTGCTGCCGGGCTTGTCCATATGGAAGGCCGGGCAGGCGATGGTTTTCACGGTGCCCACGGCATGTCCGCGCTGGGCAAGCACCCGGACAAGGTTTTCCACCACTGTGGTCTTGCCGGATGCGCGGATTCCGACGACGGCTATGATCTTCATGGATTAACCCTCCTCGATGCGGGCTGTGCAGCCGAGAACCGACGGATGCGTTCCGGCCTGCACCAGGGCAATATTCAGTTCCCGGGCACGGGCAATGCTCAGTGAGCCGATCTGCTTGCCGGTGATCAGCACCGGAATGCCGGCCCTGGCCGCTTTTTCCAGAAGCGTCAGCGTGATCCGGCCGGAGGACAGGAGCAGGGAAGCGGAAAGCAGCATCCCACTCCGGAGTGCGGCACCCACGGCACGGTCCAGCGCGTTATGCCGGCTGATATCCCGGCCGACGGCTTTCTGCATGCCGTCTGTGAGCATCATGCAGTGCTGGCCGGCTGTTTTTCCAAAGGCAAGAAACGCCTGGTACTGCTCAAGACAGGAATCCAGGGAAAACGTGCATTCGTTCTCCAGAGGCCGGAGCGAAGCCGGATCATCCGGGCACACCCGGGTACTGACCTGCCAGACGGGACCGGGCAGAATGCTGATGATATCCTGCTCATGGCTGACATGGCCTTCCGTGAGCATAAAGCCAGACAGCAGCAGGTCCTCCCGGCCGGGCGAGCAGAGAATGGGTGCCTGATGATGGTCGTTGAGCGTCCATTCGAGCAGGGATTCTTCCATAATGGCGGGCATTGTCTTACCTCCTGAGAAGCTCGAGCGCGAGCTGGTCGATATCGGCACGGTTTTCTTCAGTCACGGTCAGTACACGGACCGAGGGATGACTGCGGATGCACTCATGCCAGGCCTGATCCTTGCGTAGAACGCCGAGCACGGGCCGGTCTTCATCAAGGCATGCCATGATTTCCGCCTGAAAAGCAAAGGCATTTTTTTCCAGATGCCCGCACTCATCCATGAGGATCAGTCCGGGGAAAGTCTGCTTCCTCCGGCGCAGGAGTTCCACGCCCCAGGTGTCAAAGCGGTCAGTGAGCCCGGTCATTTTTCCCTCGATGCGCCGGGCTACAATGCGGTCCGGAGTGAGGATATCCGGCTCGTCCGCCGGTACCATGTACAGTTCAGAACTTCCACGCTGGGAAGTCAGGAAGCGGGTACGGAAGCCCAGGAGCGGGAGCCGGAGCTGTTCAATGATCCGGTTCACTGCGCGGCTTTTTCCGATCTGCCGCTCTCCTGTCAGAAATACATGCATGAAACTGACCCTCCGGATGCTGTGAAATCAGGCCTGATTATAAGGCAGGGAAGAAGAAAAGTAAAACTGTCAGGCGGAGGCGGTTTTGCTGCGGAACTTGCAATCTTCATGAAGAAGGATTATAGTTATAAGGAAAAGGGAGGGCCTTTGCTTGTTTAACATAGGATTTGCGGAACTCCTGCTGGTTCTTGTAATCGCGTATGTCATTGTGGGTCCGAAGGATCTGCCGAAGGTCGCCCGATGGCTTGGCCGCATGGTAAAGCGGGTGCGTCAGATGATTGCCGAAGTCAAGGAAGAAGTCGGCTGGGATGAGATGATGCGCGAAACCGAGGACGTGCGCCGGGATATCGATCAGACCCTGAAGGATGCGGATGTTTCGAAGGACCTGAAGGACGCGTCCAGGGAACTGAACCGGAATATCCAGGAG
>CACYNZ010000283.1 GCA_902775835.1 uncultured Eubacteriales bacterium
CTCTGAGTGCCACAAGGCCGTCCGGAGAGTTCTCCGTCACCTTGATATCAGTTGAATAAATACTGGAGAAAATTGTCATTGTCACACGAGCCCGGGAGAAGGCCACATTCAGACGCTTTCCGCCGCCGGCCTGGTTAATCGGGCCGAAATTCATCGAAATCCTGCCCCTTTCATCAGGTCCGTATCCGATAGAGAACAGGATAACATCCCGCTCATCGCCCTGTACATTCTCCAGGTTCTTGACAAAAAGCGGGTCTTCACTGCCATTTGCCCAGGCGTCCAGCATCGGGTTCGTCCGAAACTGCTTTGCAAGCAAATTCTCAATCAGGGCCTGCTGCTTCACGTTAAATGTAACCACTCCGACAGACTGCTTTTTCAGCTCCGGATCATGGAATCTCCGAACAATTTCAGCCACAACTGCCTCGGCTTCTTTAACATTCGTGCTGCTCTTATATACACCGTCAATGTGAACAGCTGTCACATGGCGCTCCCTGTCATTTGCGGATGGGAACGTATACATCTTATTGTTGTAGAACCGGTTATTACTGAATGCGATCAGGCTCTCATGGGTACTGCGGTAATGCCATTGCAGATGCTGAGAAGGTATGCCAAGCGCAATGGCATCATCAAGAATGCTGTCCAAATCATCCAGAGCCAGATCTTCAACTACCGGACCCCCTCCGGCAAAGAAAGAAGTAGGCGGCATCTGCTTAGGATCACCAACAATAACAGCGTCCTTCGCTCTTGAAAGGGAGCCGATCGCTTTACATGTAGGAAGCTGTGATGCTTCATCAAAGATCACGACATCAAACAGATTATTATCCTGTGCCAGATACTGCGCCACAGAGTTAGGGCTCATCAGCATACACGGACACAGTTCCTGCAGAACATGAGGAAGCCGTTCAAATAAAGCCCGTATCGCCATGCCTCTGGCATTACTCCCGATCGCTTTTCTAAGCAGATTCAGTTCCCTGCCTATTTCCGGAGAATCCCAGGAGGTCGGTACACGAGACGCCAGCAGACAGAAGATCTCATTCTTCGTCTGCTGAAGCAGATTGTCATCCAGATTCCTGAACTGTCGGATCGACTGATTAAATGTAACACCGGAGAAGCAGCTTAATATATCATCCGTGCTGATAATATCCGTAATCAGGGCATAGTAAAGCCCCTTCTTATACGCAGGAACCAGATCTTTTGCTTCAAGTCCGTTTTCATATGCATCAACAACAGGCTGAAGACCGGCCTTTAAACACTCCTGCCGGACCTGGTTATAAAGTCCCCAATCCTTCAGAGCGGCCGGCTGATCCAGCAGATACTGACAGAATGCAGTTTCCGGTTCTGCCCAATCATCGTCATCAGAACAGAGCTCCCGTCTGAGGAGATTATCGAACTCCTGCTCTGCAAGAAGAGCTTTCGGGTATGCATCCCGGAATTCTTCCAGGGCCTTGACCGCATCTGTATTTTTGCTCAGCGAACGTACAGCCGCCGAACCGCCCGGGAAGGATTCTGCCCGACCGCGATACTCGTCCGCAGCAGCTGCTGCAGCCTGATATTCTTCCTGCGTCGGAAGTTTTGCCAGGATCTTCCTGTCGTCATCAGGAAGCGACTGAACCATTCGTATGAGTCTCCGCTTTCTGGTCTGAAATGCCAGCACCTGCTGAAGCTTTCCGGGAATCGAGTCAGCCGTGAGCGGCTGCAGTGCATATGACTGCAGTTCGGATATAACGGAAGCCCTGCCGGGGAAACTCTTTCCGGAGGCATTCATTTTTGCCTGGAAATCGGCAATATCCTGCGTCAGGAATTCTTTCTTCCAGACAGACAGCAATCGCTTTTCAGCCTCCCGAACCATCTCTTCGGCGTTAAAATATGCTTCGAGCTGTGCATGCTTTCCTTCAAGCAAATCGACCAGTGCCGGCTCGGCGTCCTTCAGTTCATAGTAGAACTGCAGGATCCGGTTCAATCTCTCATACCCGTTCTTACTTACCGGAGCATCCATCTGAAGGACTCCGGCCACTTTCTCAGAAGATTCCCTGACCGTTTTCAGCAAATCGCGATACTTCATTGACTCTCTGCGCATAGCACTGCGAACGTCTGCACTGTAAGAGGTAAGGCCGACGCCTCTCAGCGGATGATTCCTGATATCGCCTGCGGCATCTCCGGCAGCGGAAAGCTGCCCGAGAAGCGGCAGATGTCTCTGAATCTGAGCACGTGAAAGCTGACCCGCTTCATGCGAATCAAAGTGAATCATTTTTTCTTCATCGCGAACAGTCTCATAGAGATCGATCAGATCACGAAGACTGAATCCTCCATTATGGACAGCATGCAGATGCTTTGCATAGCCATCCAGTTTAGCCCGGCTTGCAGCTGCATTTCTCAGCTGTTCTTCATATTCGGTCCTGTGAGAAGGATGCTTTATGGCAAGCGCTTTTTCGAGCTGTGTAAGCACCTGTCTTTTATTTGCCTTATCTGAATGAAGTTCAAGACAAAAGTCTCCGATTCCGAGAGAAGACAGTCTCCTCTGTACAACAGAAAGTGCAGCCATCTTCTCAGCGACGAACAGGACTTTTTTCCCTGCGCCATCAGATTGGCAATCATTCCGGTTATCGTCTGAGACTTACCGGTTCCGGGAGGTCCGTGAAGAACGAATGTCATCCCATGAGCTGCCATTTTAATCGCCTGGAGCTGCGTCGCATCTACCGTAATGGGAAGGTAAGTTTTCCCGTCATCCAAATTCACTGCCGCGGAGATATCCCAATCGATATGTCCTTTCATCAGACTGCGTACTACTTTGCTGTTATCCAGTAATTCACCGGCAGTATGGATATCATTCCACATAGCAAACTGCGCAAAACTGAAGTTTCCGATTACACAGGACTCAACTACATCCCATCCTTTCAGAGTATAGAGAGCACCTCTGACCATAGCGAAAACTCTCTTTATATCGATGCCGTGTGCATCCAGGGGCAGCGGATCCAAACCCGGAATCTCCAGGTTGTAGTTCTGCTTCAGCATCTCAAGAAGGGTGGTATTGAAATGTGTATCTTCATCACGGGCATGAAGTCCGTAGCCCTGATTGGCAGATTTCCGAATAATCTCAATCGGGAGAAGAATTAACGGCGCATAGCTCGGGGTCTCGCTCTCGGGATCAGGAAACCAGCGCAAAAGTCCTATTGCAAGGTAAAGACTGCTGACGCCATTCTCCTGCTGAGAAGATCTGGCTGCGCGGTAGATCGCAGTGAGTTCACGATCCAGCTGCTTCTCGCCGCAGTAAGTATACAGCCGATGGTTCCGGAACTCCTGACGGAATTTCTCATTGTAGTCAAAGTCAGCACCGACCGGCCAGTCCGTTATCTCAAATACGCCGCGTTCCTTGATTACCTCGGGGAGCCACCGGATAGGTTTGCTCTCTTTCCCGTTTTTATCTTTCTTTGTGAAGGCGAGCCCGGCAATCCATTCGGCGACCGGCAGCAGATTGAACTCATGTCCGTCGGCCAGCGCATCTTCCAGCTCGTCAATGTGGCTGGACATGACCGGCATCACCGATGCGTTCAGCGGTAAGTTCAGGAGCATGTTATGCTGGCTCAGATCCAGCAGTTTGCTTTCCCAGAGCTCACGCTTGCTCATAATTTTCTTCGGAGCCGCAGACGGTGTCCCGGCAATGGAAATACCGAGATCCCTTGGAGCTTCTGTAATATCAGACTCCTTCAAATCCTCAATCTGTATCTTATATTCTCCGCTGTCTTTCATGCGGGAAGGGATAGGCTTAATACCACAGAGTCTGGCCAGGCAGACATCAATGGCAAACCGGAACTCATCATCCCTTGCAAGATTCCCGAATTTCGCTGCTTTCTCTGCATACTCAAAACTGAGCTGTCTGCCGGAACACATTGCAGTACACTCGACAAATGTCATTTCATCGGAGCCGTTGTCGACGCGCTTTATGAGTTCATCCGGATTGTCAATAACAACATTGCCGGCCTTCAGTTCATCGATGCTTCTTTCTCTCAGCCAGACACCTGCAAAAATATGTCCTTTCATCATGACAAGCAGCGGATGAAGGCCCATCGCTTCAAGGCAGGCCGCGTAAAGCAGCGCCATATCCATACAAGTGCCAAGACGCTGTTCAAGAATTGTTTCCGGTGTACGGATCCTCTGTCCCGGGACAGAAAAACTTGCGGGTGGTTCCGCATAAACAATGTTCTTTTTCTGAATGGCAGCATACGCTGCGGCAGCGAGATCCCTTACGCGGTTGGGATCACTGCTCTGATATCCTTCCAGGGAAGGCTGCTTGCCCCATTTCTTAAGCCGCTCTGAAGCGTCACGCAGAAGGGCAGGAATCGCAGGATGATTGGGAAGCACGAACGCCGGAAGCAAATCCCGATACGTCTCTCCTCCCTGCCACTGATCATACGCCAGTACCATCATCTGCCCGTGACAGCCGCAAAGTGTCTCTCCGTCCTTGCGAAGCTCCACAGTAATTGTCGTGGAAACTGTTTCTGTCAGCCCGGCAAGGGTTCTCCCGTTAATAATCAGTTTAGGATCATCCAGAGCTATCGGTTTTCCGGACGGAATTGAAGGAAGTCCTGCTGCATAATCTTTGAAGAAATCAAACTCAGAATGGATAAAGAGCGTCAATCCGTCGATCGGATCTCCCGTCCGGTTCAGAATATGTATTCCTCTGATCGGGGGCACATCATTCTGGTAAAGGGCATAGTTGAAGACGTCCATTTTTCCGACATCCATCTGAAGATCCCGGTCTTTTCCATAAGATGAGACAGCCCCGGATGAAGCAGCCCGCGCGGACCCGGAATCGCTCCCGGCCTCCTCTCCGTCCTCCTCCACGACAGGCTCCAGTCCGGCTATGGCATCAAACAGGTCTTTCTCAACGACAAACGGCTGAGTATAGGCATTCAGAACGATTCCTTCAATTTCTTCCCCATTGGCTGCCAGATCAAGTGCGTGAAGGAAAGATATATGCATATCGGAATCTTCCGGGAACTGATCACCCA
>CACYNZ010000284.1 GCA_902775835.1 uncultured Eubacteriales bacterium
TCTGGGCTGCTTCTTTCATGCGCTGGACGGACGCAGCGGGGAATTTACGTTTGCCTCCTCCACAGGTGTTCCAGACTTCGGTCTGCTTGGCGGCACTGCGGATGCCGCGGCCCGGGCAGAAGCGGAGTTTGTGCGCGCAGGCCTTATCACACTTCTGGACTTTGGTCCGTCCGCGATAGATTATCTGAACTCTTCAGGCCTGCTTGACCTGAGCCGGAACGGATTGAAAGCAGTATGCTTTGGAAACGTGCGGAAAAACGCGCAGGACAGGGAACGCGAAAAGGCGCATATGGGCACGCTCATGCAGCTCATGCAGTGTCATGGTGAATACTTGAAGGAAGTCACTGAGCACGTGCCCATGTATTTTCTGAATCAGTCCGGTCTTTCGGATGCACTTCAGAAGGCCCGTGCCCATTATCTGAGACTGCTGGATCTGGCCGGACACAAGGCACTGATGGACTATGATGCTGAAAAGAGCGGGATCGGTCAGGAAGAAACGGTGCACCGGGGCAGCATGGAAGAAACAGAAGCGGAAAAGGGACGCCGGCAGCTTCAGGAAATCGGTGAAAAACTGGAAACCATGGAGGCGGAGCAGGCAGAGCTCAACCGCGGGATCGGCGGCCGTGCCGCTCATGCCATGCTCAGTGCCATTGCCATAGAACGGATGGAGGAAGCGGAGAATCTCCGGGAACAGGGCAGGGAAGCCGCGGCCAGGATAGAGCAGGCCGCAGCCATTGCCAGGCCTGAGGAAATGCCGAGGGTAGATGCGGCGAGAAGCCGCCTGGAGCGGATGAACCGTCACTATGTGCTGCTGGAGGGTAAGCGCGAACAGGCGGAAAAGGATGCGGATCAGGCCAGAAACAATGCGGTGCGCACAACCGCACCCGAGCTTGAACTGCATGGGAACCGGCCGGATATTCTGTTTCCACGGCGCGTTCTTGAAATTCTGAGCGTGGCCGCGGGCAAAGAGAAACGGGAGCGCAGGCGGCTTCTGTCCGAAGCGAATGCCTGCTGGCCGGAAGCCGGTCTGGAACACTGCGTGGCTGACCTGAACCGGCTGAAATCGGATGGAGATACGGCAACAGGAACGGCAAGGTTTCTTGAACTTCTGCTGACAGAGGCTGAGGGAGACTGGAGGAAATAGCATGCAGGAATCTGAACGTCTGGTGTGGCTGCCGGATGAAAACCGGTCTGTCAGCACGGAAACCGGGATGGGCCCGGTAAGAAGCCGCGGAGAAAACAGGCTTCCCCGTGATGCGGCCAGGGCCATGCATGCCGGGCCTGCAGGCGGGGTGCGCAGCAGCTGGCTTCAGCTGGAACAGCGGACCATGGATGGACCGGACGCTGCATGGAAGGGATTCATGACCATGGTGCTCCTGTGGGATATCCTGGACATGGATGCGGACATGCGGATAGTGCGGCTGGATGCATCCCAGGGCCGTCTTACTGCGAATGTGCTCAAGCAGCTGGAACTGCCGTACCTGGAAATCTGCCTGCTGGAAAAGAACGGTCAGAAGTGCCTGCTGGGCATTCCGGATGAGGATATGCTGCTTGTTCCCGCCCAGCAGCCCGGGGATTTCCGTCCCTTTACCTGTGGACGGATTCCGTGGTTTCAGGAGAATGAAGGAAAGTTTGTTTCACCGCTTCCGTATCTGGATGACCGGCAGCGTCAGATTCTGACCGGCCGACTGCGCAGTGGTCCGTTCTTCCGCGCTGCGCGGCAGTTTGCGGATGAAATTGATGCGGACTGGGAACAGAAACGCCTTTCGGCACTTCAGAACGGAAAATGGAAGAATGCGCTGGAGTGCGCTGTATGTCTTCAGGGCGAAACCGGGTTTGAACTGCTTTCTGAGCACCGGGAGGCAGGGCATGCCATGGGCAGGCATCCGCTGCTGGAGGCCCTGGGTCTTCTGGAGCCTGTGGTCTATCTGGAGGAAAAATGCACATGGACGTATCGCGGGGTGTGCTTTGCCCAGTCGGACAGCGCCTGCGGGATTCTGCCGGTGGATGACACTGAAGCCGAGAGCGTGATGCACAGTCTTGCTGAAGAAGAGGAAATCCTGATCCAGCATTCCCCGGAGTATGCATTTCATGCACAGCAGAGGCTTGCCGATTTTGTGAGGGAACGGGAAGGACTGCGCGAAAATGTGCGGGAGCGGATCGGAAAGTGCACCCAGCACATGCAGGAGCGTGCCGCAAGCCCTGTGCTTGAAAGCGTGTTTTCCTATCCGTGGCGGGAAGATTCCCCGGCACTGAAGCGGATTCTGGATGAAAAGATCGGGGGCACCCTGGGACAGGCACTGATGCGTCCTTTTTCCGATCGTCTGACACTGATGGACGGTGCGTTCATGGGTCCGGAAGACCAGACGCTTATGCTGGAAGGCTTTCCATGGAAGGTGCTTCCTCCGCTCAGTGAAACCCTGGCGGAATGGACAGCTGTGTACGGCTGGACAGGAAGCGGGGTGCAGCCGGCATCTTTCGGCTGTGAGGGAGATGATAAAGGCAGCGTCTGTGTGACGCTCAGGTTCCGGGGAAGCAAGGGAGCTGTCACGCTGAAGCGCTCCTATGCATCCATGGAGCAGGTGCGGCTTGGTGAGGAACAGATTCCGGAGATTTCCATATGGCCGTCAGTTCCGGTGGAACGGGGCAGATGGCAGGCCTACTACATGAGTGTGCGCGGACGCGGGGAGGCATGCGTTTTTGACGGAGGCGCCCTGAAAACATGCGGGCGCGAGGATGTGGATGACTTCTCCAGGTGTCATGTGACGTCCACAGGGGACTACCCCAACGTGATTCTGCTTAGGCGGAACCATCTGACGCTGGGTGCGCTGCTGAATCAGCCCCAGGTGTTTCATCCGGATGATTTCGGCACGGCCATTGGAGCCATCGATGCAGGGGATGCCGGGTGTGCCATGGCCATGACCATGAACGGCATGACGGCGGGCCTGAACATGCCGAGCCTGTGGCAGGTCTGCCTGCGGGGCAGCAGGCAGGATGTGGAAGGCGAAGCCCTGCCCACGCTTCCGCTGGAGCAGGTGGTGGAAACTGCCGTGGTGCTGAATCAGGTACGGATGCAGCCGGAACCTTTCACGGACGGCTGGTTATGCTTCGGTGCTGGCCCGGAACGGGAACGGCCTCTCCGGCACTTTTTCCGCAGGGATGACCGTGAGGCCATGGCGGCAAGGGGTGTCCTTCTGAGGCAGGTATTCCTGATGATGTCGCTGCATGCGGTCATGAACAGTCACAGTGCCGTGGAATGGCGCATTACCTGCCCGGCAGGCATGAGTGACGGTGACCGGAAGAAGCTTGAAGCGGAAGTGCGGCAGGCTGCCGAAGCTGTGTCCGCGCTGTGCGGCGTTCCGTGCACGGGCATAAGCCTTGTGCGGGACATGCTTTGTGTGGAACGGTATCTGTATGAATCCAGCCAGCGTTCCTCCTTTCTGGTGGTGAACGCAGGCAGTTCTGAGACGGGAGCAGGCATCTGGCTGCGCGGACGGCCGCGACCGGTGCTGGAGACCGGACTCGGGTACGGCTTTGTCACCCGTGCGCTGATGGCGCTGATCCAGAACCCGGAAATGGCCGAGCATGATCTGTTCGGACTGGACGGATTTCCGACCGAAGCGTTTCTTCTAAACCTTGCCCGTTCGCAGACTGAGGTGGAGGCGGGTGAACAGGCCCTGGCGGATCTGGACCTGCTGTTCGGCCCCGGACTCGACAGAACAGCGCAGCACATGAACCAGGCATTCCTTTCAGGAAACATGACCGGCATCCAGGCGGTTCTGCTGCTGTACCTGGCGGAAACGCTGACGCTGGCAGGAGTCTGCCTCGAAAAGGTCTATCAGTCATCTCTTCTGTCTGACGCTCTGCCGGCGGAGATGCCGCTTGTGCTCTGCGGGCGCGGCGCATGGGTTTACATGGCGCTGGACCCGACCATGCGGTATCAGCTGATGCGATTTCTCCGTCTGCCCATGAGCCGCACGCATCCGGTACAGCGGGTACAGCTGGTCATGTCCCAGGCACCGAAAATGGAAGCGGCTATCGGTCTGGCAGGCATGCAGGAAACGGAAGAGAGCATTCCCATGCTCAGAGACTGCTCGTCGGCGGTCAGCATGGATGCCCTGGTGGGACATTTTCTGATGCTGTTTCAGGCAGCGCTGCCTCAGGCGTGCGCACTGCTCTTTCCTGACCGTTTCGGACCGGGCGGACTGCTTCAGGAGTCCACCTTTGCCGGAATCGAGGATCTGTGTTCCGGCATTTCCGGGAAAAGCTTTGCGGAGGGCTTCCTTCAGGTCGTGGAAACCCTGAGGATCAAGCGGCCTTTCCTGAAGACACTGGACGTGGAACTGCACGGATCCGGAGCAGAGGAAGAACAGAAGGCATGAGCGCATGCCTGCCGGGCAGCGGACCAATCCTGCTGTCATGAACGGTACGGGTCTGGGCAGTACGGGTTTTCGACTCTCCGAAAAACGGTTGACAAAGCGGCATGTGTGAAGTAAGATGAGCCAATCTTTTATCCCCCAAGGAAGCAGAGAAGGAGGCTATTTTCCATGGCGCACTATTATCAGGAGCCCTGTCACACTTTCAGCGAATATCTCCTAGTCCCGGGGTACACCAGTGAATCCTGCATCCCCCAGAATGTGTCACTGCGCACAGCTCTGACCCGCTATCATCGGGGAGAAGAGGACAAGGCCATGCATCTCAATATTCCGCTGGTCAGTGCGATCATGCAGTCTGTTTCCGATGACAAGCTTGCCATTGCTCTTGCCAGGGAAGGCGGCATCTCGTTCATCTATGGCGCCCAGACCATTGAGCAGGAAGCTGCCATGGTGGCCAGGGTCAAGGGATACAAGGCCGGTTTTGTGGTGTCAGCCTCCAATCTCACGCCGGACAATACCCTGGCGGATGTGCTCGCGCTCAAGGCGAAGAATGGATATTCCACGGTGGCCGTAACGGAAGACGGTACCGCGAACGGCAGACTTCTGGGCATTGTCACCAGC
>CACYNZ010000285.1 GCA_902775835.1 uncultured Eubacteriales bacterium
AGGTCCCAAGGGTTTGGCTGTTCGCCAATTAAAGCGGCACGCGAGCTGGGTTCAGAACGTCGTGAGACAGTTCGGTCCCTATCCATCGTGGGCGTAGGAGTCATGAGAGGAGCTGTTCCTAGTACGAGAGGACCGGAATGGACGCATCACTGGTGCAACTGTTGTCGTGCCAACGGCACAGCAGGGAAGCGAAATGCGGATGGGATAAACGCTGAAGGCATCTAAGCGTGAAGCCCACCTCAAGAATAAGACTCCCATAGCAAAAGCTAGTAAGACCCCCGAAAGACGATCGGGTAGATAGGTCATCGGTGGAAGTGCGGTAACGTATGGAGCTTGATGATACTAATAGGTCGAGGGCTTGATTTTAGAGCTTTTTGAAAAGAGATTAATTGGTAAAGGTCAGAAACTTGAATCAGAATCTATGCGGTTGTCAGGGTGCGTGAAAGAAATAGTTCACCATTTCCGGTGGCAATGACGAAGGGGTCCCACCTGTTCCCATACCGAACACAGAAGTTAAGCCCTTCAGTGCCGATGGTACTTGACTGGTAACGGTCCGGGAGAGTAGGTCGCCGCCGGATTCCAATATTCCTCAGTAGCTCAATGGCAGAGCATTCGGCTGTTAACCGAAGGGTTGTAGGTTCGAGCCCTACCTGGGGAGCCAAAAAGCCTGGTCGAAAGACCAGGTCTTTTTGTTGCCCTTGCGGATTTCGGGAAAACATATGAAATGTGTGATTTCGGGAAAAACATATGAAATGCGGCATGATTGCGAGAACTGTGATATAATCCAGACCTGCGGTCGCTGCGCTGCATCCATGGCAGCAAAAGGCGGACAGCTGAACCATCTATCCGGGAGAGAAGACGATGACAACTGAGAATCAAAAGGCGCTTCGGGGCAGCCTGATGCTGCTTTTTATAGCCATCATCTGGGGAGCGGCCTTTGTAGCCCAGCGGGCCGGGATGAACCATATCGGTCCGTTCGCTTTTAACGGGATCCGGATGCTTCTTGGAGGCCTGGTTATGATTCCGGTTGTAAGGCTTCTGGAACGTAAAAAACGTAAGCGACAAATGGTTGGTGTGCAGATAGGAATACCGCATCCAACCACCTGACGACTGCCAAAACTCTCTGCGACTTTTTGCAGCGGAGTCACAAAACTCCGGAAACTCCCGAGACTTTTTCGGTTTTTCAGAGAATATCAAGCGCTGGTCTGTTTATCTGGGCCAGATCGGCACCTTGTCTGTAATGGCGGTTCATCAGAAGCGTTCAAACGATACTTCTGAATCAGTACCGCCTTTTCCTTTGCAGCATATTCCTTGAATGCTTCCGACCACGGCATCATGTCCGCCAGGAAACTGCGGTCATGGTCATCCATATGAGCCGGCATGCTGTCCAGCAGGTATTTCAGATAATAATAGGGATCAATACCGTTGGCTTTGGCTGTTTCCACCAGCGTGTAGAGAATGGCTGTGGCTTTCGCTCCGTCAATGGTATTGCAGAACAGCCAGACCTTTCTGGCAGTCGCAAAGGGCCGTATATGACGTTCGCACGCCCCATTGTCGCAGGGAATATGCCCGTCATCCAGGAACCGCCACAGTTCCGGTTCGTGATTCAGCGCGTAGTGGATGCCCTTCTTCATCTTGTCGCTGTATGCCGGATTGTCCGGATCCAGCGTGTGGACAATCTGGAAGTAATCGTCCAGCAACGGACGGACCTTTTCGTTCCTGCGGTTTTTTCGCTCATCGGCAGACAGTTCGCGGAAGCTCTTTTCCAGATCAAAAATCCGGGCAAGCAGCTGGAGCAGCCGGTATTCCGGCATGGCTTTCTGCTCCTCTTCCGGAAGTCTGGCCGCGCCTTTCACGGCGGCAGACAAGGCAACCGGTCGGCGGGCGTGCATCAGGCAGCCGGCCAGAGTGATTACATCCGGATGTTCTCCGGCAAAAGTGTAATAACTGCTGAATGCGTCACTAATCATGGTACCGACATAATCGTAGAAGTATTCCCGCAGATGATCCGCCGCTCTTGTCATCTCGTAGGAAAAGATGACGATCGGATTGACATCGTCACACAGTTCGCTGGTCATGTGGACCCACATATAACTGAGCCTTCCGGCTTTCCGTCCGTCATTAATCACCTGCAGCGTGGTTTCGTCATTCTGGATATAGCTGCATTTCTTCAGTTCCTGCCACAGCCAGTCATATACCGGGCCAAACAGGTTCAACGCAAAATACACAATCCAGTTCGCCATATCTTGCCGGGACAGTGGGAAATCCTTCATCTGCAGATCCCATTCCTGCCGGTAAAGCGGGATGCCCAGAACAAACTTCTTAAACATAATTGACGCAACGAGGGAGGCGGTCGCAATGCTGTAATTCCGCAGAGCATCTCCAAACGGAATGGCAACCAGTTTTCCCTCTGCGCCGACAGCCACAACCGGCGAATGAGTATATTGCACATAATCTAGTTCCGGAATCCGTTCCACCTTTTTCCGGACATGCCAGGAATAGATGCTCCAGTTGCCTTCTCCAAACAGGGCGTCCAGTTTGGCCGTATCCACATCAAAAACATGATTTACCGGCAGTTTGTCCAGGTTCATTCCCTGACGCGGTTTCCTGTTTCCCTTTTTTCCAGGCAGGACAATCAGGCCCTCTTTCCCTTTGGGCGGATCAGCAGGCTGTCCCCCCTCTTCCCCTGTTTCTGCCGCGTCTTCCGACAGAGGATCTTCCGGTGCAGCTTCTTCATCCATGTAGATCATCTTCTCAGTCTGCCGCCCGAAAACTTTCCGAAGCAATTGAGCATTCAGCTCGCAGACCGTTTTGTAATCCTTTTTTAACTGCGTGTTCTCGACCTGGAGTTTTCTGTTGGATTCCAGAACTTTGTTGTAATCCCTGGTCATTGCCGTGGAAGTATTCCGCATTTCCGTCAGAATGACAGATTGATTCATCTCGTCCTCTTTCATTTGGACGAGTTTCTGAATCAATTGCTCCCGGCTGAGCTTTTGCAGGCTCTGTAGGAATGCTTCCAGTGTGGCTTTCATCGTCTCAGCTCCGTCAGATTACTTTCTTTCCTTGCCCAGAATCGCTGCTGCTCTGGAAATCGTTTCCTCCATCTGCGCGATTCTTTTGTTCAGCTCTGTAATCTGTATCTGCTGCTGACGAATCGTCAGTTCCTGCTGCTGAATCTTTTCAAGATACCCAGCGCTCGCTGCCGCCACCCGTGCTTCCACCTGCACCGGATCTTCCGCCGGCCGTTCCTTTTTGTTCCGTCCCCGCTGGCCGGTCGGAATGATTTCCCCGGTCTGCGGATCCAGTTTCCCCAGCAGTTTCCGCTTGGAGCGGGATTGCCCCTTCTCGGCATCCCAGTAGCTGGCGGAATCATATACATACGTGGTATCGGTGTCCTTGTGGTACTGCTTAATGATTGCCATAGCCGCTTTCCCTCCGGTTTCGTTGCTCGTTACAACCTATGTAATTATTATATCACTTGCTGTAACGAGTGTCAATAGAAAAGTGACAATAATTTCGAATTTTCTGTCACTCTTTCACCTTCCATTTTGAAAGAAACCAAAGGAAAAAGCAAGACCCGGCAAGGATCTTGCTATCTGTCACTCATATGAGGGAATACGTGCTATTCTCCGGATTGAGGAGTCCACCTGAAAGCCGTCCATGAGCCGCAGAAAAGCGTTCATGTCAATCTGCCGGGCCTCTGTTGAGTTGCGTGGCCACTGGTAGAATCCGCAAGATAACCGCTTTTTCAAAACCAGGTAACCGTCGCCTTCGAACAGGAGTCCCTTGATGACGCTGCGGTTGATTCCGCAGAACAGGAACAGCGTTCCTTCCTCCAGCGCGTTCAGTCCGTAATGGTATTGAATCACGGCTGCTAAGCCTGCTGAACCCTTGCGTAGGTCTGTTTTCCCGCAGACCAGGATCACCTTCTTGAAACCAACTCCTTCCCTAAGCATGACCGATCACTCTCAGCACGGTGGCCAGCGTGGCTTCGGTCACGCCGCTTCCGATATAAAGATTGTATGAACCAACCTGAAGTATGAGCTCTGGTTCAATCTCCTTTTTTCCTGCAGATACAAGTGCCGCTTTTCTCTCTGCCTCATGGGCTATTATGCCGGTTATATCTACAAAATTCGTTGTCCGTTCCTGGCTGCTTGCTTTACCGGCTTCTTCGTCATGTGTCGGTAAGATTGGGTATCCATAATCCTCCATTTCAATCAGGGCTCGCTCCCGCAAAACTTTTTGCCACCTGTAGAAGTTCTTCGGCGAGATGTTGTGGATTTTCATCCATTCCTTTTTATTCATGTCACTGGCGTTGCATTCAGTGATGATGTCCATCCACTGCCGCTCCCGTATACTCATCACCCGACAATCCAAAACGGTTCACCCCTTTATTCAGGATGAGCCATTCTACCAGTTGATCCGGCTATCTGTATAGAACACCGACCTTTAGACGCTTACGTTTGACTCCCCTCTCCGAACTGTCAACTGTCAACTGTCAACTCTTCACTCCGCGCAGGTTTTTCAATTAGTTCTTCTCTGGTAAACCAGATCACACTGTTATAGCATTCCAAAAGCATCTCCGCATCCCCGTAGCTCATGCCTTCGATCACTGTTTCCCCGTCCGCAAATCTCGTTTTCGGCTTGGGAATTACCTCCAGCATCTCCTCGTACCCAAGCTCCGCTTCCATCTTTCGAATCTCCTCCAGCACCGGGTTGATTTTCTCAACCTGATACAGCGGTACAACATCCTCCGGCCGTTTCCGAGCATGTTCCCGTATCACATCCCGCATACTCGTCAGCAAGTCCAGCAGTATGCGGGTTTTCTTAGCTGACAGGGGGACAGTTCTGGTGTACCGGGGGGCGCAGGCCACAGTGCGGCCTGCGTTGGATTCGGCTTCCGCCGGTGTACCCTCGCGGTATACCGG
>CACYNZ010000286.1 GCA_902775835.1 uncultured Eubacteriales bacterium
CTGCTGAACCTGGAAGAATCCCTGGAACAGGCCATCCAGAGCCGTCAGTACAAGATCAGCGAGAAATATCAGGCAGACCAGCGTCTCAAGCGTCTTCTGGGCGATGAACAGGCGCAGCTGCAGCGCATCGATTCCTGGACGACCACCTTTGACGCCGCCCGCGAAGGCATTGTTTCCTTTTATATTGACGGATACGAATACGGTCTCACGCCTTCCTCCTATGCCACCTTCACTCCCCAGGAAGTGCGCCGCATGATCGAAGGCCGGAAGCCGGACGGCAATTCTGTCTCCAAGAGCAAGACTGCCATTTTCCGGATTGTCCAGGAAGGGTCCTGGAATGTGCTCCTGCTCATGAATGAGCTTTCCGCTGACATCAAGGTAAACGACACCTACAGTCTGCAACTGGAGAAGTTCAGCGAAAACACGTACAGGGCCGTGGTCACGGACGTGGTCCGTCTCGGCCGGGAGCTTCTTGTGCGTCTGAGCATTAACGACAATGTCAAGCCGGTGCTCAATGTACGCGTGTGTACAGCCTATCTCCAGAAAGATATTGATGCCTTCCGTGTGCCCAAAAGGGCCATCACGCCATACCAGGGCGATCAGGGCGTCGTTGTGGAGGACTACTCCGGCGGCCTGTTTGTACCGGTGAATGTGGAAATGAACGAGGGCGACTACTGCTATGTCACCCCTGTTCAGGAAGGCACACTGGCCGCAGGCATGACCCTGCGCCTGGCCAATTGAGAGGATACGGAACATGGATGAACTCTATATTGAACGTCTGAACCGAATCCGCAGGGATATGGAAAATGCTTCGGAAGGCCGTTATCCCCTGCCAAAGATTATCGCTGTCACCAAAACCCATCCGGTCTCCATGATACAGAATCTGGACCCGGAGCTGCTTCCGGACATCGGTGAAAACCATGTTCAGGAAATCCGGGAAAAAGCACCGCTTCTCGGCGGAAATTTTCGCATCCATATGATCGGCCGGTTGCAAACCAATAAAGTAAAATATATAATGGAGAATGTTCATCTGATCCAGTCCATGGACCGGATGGAGCTTGCTGAGGAAATCCACAGGCAGGCTCTCCGGCAGAAAGGTTTCCCAGCTGAGCGGACTTCATGTCACAGGGCTCATGGCCGTTATGCCCAACACCGGGGATACGGACCTGCTGGACAGCCTGTTTGCACGCATGCGCCTTCTGTTTGAACAGATGCGCGATACCGCTGTAAACGGCGTGGATATGTCTGTTCTTTCCATGGGCATGTCCCATGATTACACCCTTGCGGCACGCCATGGTGCCACCATGGTCCGCATCGGCAGCGCCCTGTTCGGCCCGCGGGGCTGATAGCGCGAAGATGTTGGGAGGATCACGGATGTCAATTCTCGATCAGGTCGGTTCATTTCTCCGCCGCATCAGCGGAAATCAGGATCCGGAACGCAGAAATTCGGAAAGCAATCTGGCCAATGGCGGTCACACAGGCTATCATCCTGTTGCTCCCCGTCATCAGCGCAGGGTTCCCGAACTGGAACAGGCACAGGCCTATCCGCCCGTGAACATGAACCAGACAGGCGCGTTCCAGCCGTCCATGGGCACCGGCGTTTTTCAGCAGCCCACATACCAGACCGGATATCAGCCCCAGTTTCAGGCCGGCGCCATGCCGGTACAGGGCACCTATCAGCCCCAGCCCATGACAGGATATGTGCCCCAGGGCACCGGGTATCAGAGCACCTTCCAGCCCCAGGAGACTTCCTGGCAGTACGGACAGGCTGCCGCTCCCGAAGTCAATCCGGCCCAGAACGGAAACATTTCCTATATGCCGGGTTCCTTTGTCGGGGATGACGGTCAGGGCTACCGCATGGTACAGCGCCTCGCCCAGCCGCTTTCCGCCGCTTCCTGCTATCGTCTCATCGAATTCATGCGCAACGGCGAAAGCATTGTTGTCAATACCGAGATGATCCGGGACGAGTACGAAAACACCCGCTGCCTGGATCTGCTCTATGGCGCCGCCTTTACCATGGGCTGCACCTTTACCCGCATTTCATCCCGCAGCATTTATCTCATCTCGCCTGCCTCCGTCATGGTCATGCCCTATGAATCCATACGGGAAATGAGCGATGCCGATCAGCAGCAGCGCTGGCCGGGCTCCGTGTCACGGTCCGGCGTTCAGGCTGAGAGCCCGCGCCGAGGCTTCTCCTTCCGTTCTTTCGAGGAGGACAGCAGCATGGATCAGTGGGGCCAGGCCCGTTACTCCCGTGCATGAAACACGCCGAGGAAAACACCGCCGTGCTTCTTGAGCACGCAGCGCGTCAGGCCGGAAGAACCGGCCGCAGTGTAATCACACGTTTTTTCCCGGCTTCTGACTGTTCCCTCGCCGTACATATGGCACGTGAGGAACAGGTGGAAGTGGAATTTGACGGCGGTTATCCGGATGCGGAACGGGTGCAGGCCTGTTTTCATTCCACCGGCGAGCCCCCGGAATTCAGCGGCGAGTGGCTCCTCGTCACCTGGAACACCCGTTTTGCCCATGTGGAGCACAGGGATCTGCTCGGCTCCCTGCTTGGCCTGTACGGCGACCGTTCCTGGTTCGGCGACCTGCTGATCCAGGAGGACCGGGCATATCTGCGCACGCTTCCTGAAATGGCCCGCCGGCTTCCCGGCGAATGGACCCAGGCCGGACGCGCGGCCATCCAGGCTGAGCCCGGCGAACTGCCCGAAACTTTTCTGCAGGCCCAGGGCCGTGAACTTCGCATCACGGTGGCTTCTCCGCGTCTGGATGCCGTTCTTTCCGATGTCCTGCGCATGAGCCGGTCCAAAGGCACCGAAATCATCCGCAGCGGCACGGTACAGATCAATCATCATACCGAAATCCGTCCGGACCAGATGCTCAGAGCCGGGGACCTGCTTTCCATCCGCGGTTTCGGACGCGCCCGGGTATGCGAGATCGAAGAAACCAACCGGCGCGGGCGGATTCCCGTCCTGCTGGAAATCTTTTTCTGAATCACTGTCTCAATACTGCAACGGAAAGGAGCATTCACCATGCCTCAGCAGATCACCATTTCCACCATCGAATCCAAACAGTTCAGCGAAGTTCCGCGCGGATACAATCAGGAAGAAGTCGATACCTTCCTGGATGACATCTGCGATGAAATGGAACGCATGATCGGCGCCAATCAGAAACTGCAGCAGCAGCTGAGAGAGGCTCAGGTCGCTCTTCAGCGTGCTCAGCAGCAGGCTCCCGCCGCTGTTCCGGCATCCGCTTCCTCCGTCTCTGCACCCAGTGCGGATCAGGAAACCTCGTTCCGCGAGATCCTGCAGATGGCCCAGAAGGTCAAGGAAGAGACCATTTCAGAAGCCCGGAAAAAAGCCGAGACCATTCTCAGTGAAGCGCAGACCCAGGCAGAGGAACAGCTTGGTTCCATTGCCAAGGAGAGAGACTCACTCTCCGCGCAGGTGGACGAACTGAAAAAGACAGTGCAGGATTACCGCGAACGTTTCACTGCGCTCATCAGGAGTCAGCAGGAAGCCATGGATAAGCTGGCTGATCTGTAACATATTCCGGGAAGGCTGCGGCCTTCCCTTTTTTTGCAGAAAGGGGGTTCATGATGGACATCATCCGGATCAGTGCACGGCAGCTGGTGGAGTTCACGCTGCACGGCTCGGATATCACCCCCGCCGGTTCCCTGAAAGCCATGCATGACGGCGCTCTGGGCCATCGCGCACGCCAGGCCGCACTCGATGACGGATGGAAAGCCGAAGTTCCTCTTTCCCTTGACATCCCTGTGGAAGACGAAGACCTTGTGATCCGCCTGGGCGGACGCATGGATGCCTTTCTTGATGCTGAAGAGCCCCGCCTGGAGGAAATCAAGCTCTGGTCCGGCCGTGAACAGCCCGAAGAAGCAGCGCCGGCCCATCTCTTTCAGGCCAGGGTCTATGCCTGGATGCTTTTCGCCGACAGAAACATTGCCCGCGTGCATCTTGCCATCGTCTATGTCAGCCGAAGCGGCGAAGTCCGGGGAAAGTTCACGGAAAGCTTGAACCGGCAGGAATGCCGTGAACTGTTTGAGAGCATTCTGCTGCCCTACCTGCACTATGTCCGCACCATCCAGAAGCATGTCCGCGCGAGAAACGCTTCCCTTCTTCATCTTTCCTTTCCCTTTCCGTCCTGGCGCGGGGGCCAGCGGGATATGGCGGTTCAGGTCTACACCTGCATTTCCCAGAAACGCCGGCTTCTGGCCAGCATGCCCACCGGCACCGGAAAAAGCATGGCTGTGCTCTTTCCTGCCCTGAAAGCCCTGGGCCAGGGACTTACCGGTCAGCTGTTCTACCTGACCTCGCGCAATACGCAGCGCGAGGCTCCGCTGGAAGCCGTCCGCCTGCTTGGCTCCCAGCCCCTGCATCTGTTCTGCATGGTGCTTCAGGCCAAGGAACACCAGTGTCCTGAGCATCTCCAGTGCTCGCCGGACCTCTGTCCCAGGGCAGGAGGACATTTTCTCCGGGACAATGATGCCCTGGAGGAAATGCTGCGCCTTGATGACTGGTCCCCGGAAAAGATCCGCAGTGTCTGCGATCAGTACTGCCTGTGTCCCTTTGAGTTCAGCCTGAGGCTGACAGAAATTGCAGACGTCGTGATCTGTGACTACAACTATGCCTTTGATCCCGCGGTCCATCTCCAGCGCATTTTCGACCGCGTTACCAACCTTACCCTGCTCATTGACGAAGCCCATCACCTGCCGGAGCGCATCCGGGACATGCTCACGGGCAGCGTCGCGGGCCCTGACATCCGCAGGCTGCGCCAGAAAACAGGCCAGATGCATGGACGCAGGCATCCCCTGTACAAGGCCATGTCCGGCGTGCTTCAGGCCCTGACCGGACTGCCCCGGGACCCGGACTGCGCAGAACAGGTGATCCGGTCCGTTCCATCCTCCCTTTTGAACAGGATAAGCGCGCTCACTGACCTGATCAGCGAAACGCCGGAACCTGGTCTTTCCCCGGAAGACAGCGAGCTTCTCAGGGATGTGCACTCCGGCCTGCTCAGTTTCCAGCGCGCCATGGAACAGGATCCCGAGGATTACGCCTTCTTTCTGCGCGGCGGAAAAACGCCGGTCCTCACCGCGCTGTGCCTGAATCCCGGGTCCCATTTTGCCCGCCTGACCGCCCGTCTGAGCGGTACAGTCGCCTTCTCCGCCACCATGCACCCGCTCAGTGCCATGCGCCGGATTCTGTGCATAGATCCTGAGGATGCGCTTTTTGAGGCCCCGTCGCCCTTTCCCCCGGAACACCTTCTGGTCATACGTCAGAATATCGATACGCGTTTTTCCAGCCGCACCGCCACGATCCCCGCCCTGGTCCGGGAAATTGAAGCGCTCTGGGCATCCAGGCCCGGACGCTATATCGTCTTTTTCCCAAGCTTTGCCTATCTGCGCCAGGTGGCGGAACATCTGAAGGTTCCCGCCCAGGTACAGACACCCGGGCTCACCAGTGAAGAACGCGAACAGTTTCTGCTGCCCTACCGCAGCGCTTCGGAGCCGGTTCTGTCCCTGTGCGTTCTGGGCGGCATTTTTTCAGAAGGCATTGACCTTCCGGGGTCACAGCTTGACGGCGTCGTCATTGTGGGAACCGGACTCCCCCAGGTCTGTCTTGAAAACACCCTGCTCCGTGAATACCTGGAACGGACCCTGGGCCAGGGATACTATCTGGCCTGCCAGGTGCCCGGCATGCAGAAAATTGCACAGGCCGCCGGCCGCGTGATCCGGACCCGGGATGACCGCGGCGTTGTCCTGCTTCTCGACGACCGCTACCGGCTCCCTGTGGAAGCAAGTCTCTGCCCGCCGTTCTGGCAGATCCGCACCGGGGATACCCGAGCCCTTCTGGAATCCTTCTGGGGAACCGGGGATGTCGGATCCGGCAAATAAGTAATGCTTGTCTTTTTTGGAATTTCCATGTATACTGCCCATGTACCCAAGCAAAGGAGGTGTTATGCTT
>CACYNZ010000287.1 GCA_902775835.1 uncultured Eubacteriales bacterium
GGATTATTGTTTCCGTGCACGCCTACGTTCCCTACAGCATGGCGCTGGACCTCAAGGGCGGGAGCCGCTTCACCACGGAAGACCGGCAGCAGAAGGAAGACGTGGACTATGTGGTGCGCTCGCTGTATCACCACTATATCGCAAAGGGCATTCCCGTGGTGCTGGGCGAGTTCGGATGTCTTGACAAGAACAACCTTCAGGACCGGGTGGACCTGACGGCGTATTACATGGCCAATGCGACAGCCCGGAACATCCCCATGCTCTGGTGGGACAACCATGCGTTTTCAGGCGGCGGCGAGAAGTTCGGCCTTCTGGACCGGCGGACATTTGCCTGGAAATTCCCGGAGATCGTGGAGACCATCATGCGCTACCGGCTTGCCCCGCTGAGTGAATGAGACCGGGCATGCGGGGATTTCCCTGAAGCAGGGCATGTGCCCTGCTTCAGGGGATCAACCATTGCGCAGGCATAAGAAAGACAGAAAGAGGACAGGAAATGCAGGGAACAAAGTTTGTGGTCTATACAGACGGCGGATGCCAGGTCAATCCCGGCGGGGCCGGAGGTCTGGGCGTGGTGATTCTGAACAGCGAGACCGGACAGCGCCAGGAAATCTCGGAGGGCTATGTGTCCTCCACCAACAACCGCATGGAAATCCTGGCGGTGGTGCGGGGGCTGTCGCAGCTGCCCCGGGGCGCTGAGGTGGACCTGTATTCGGACAGCGAGTATGTGCTGAAAACGGCCATGGGCGAATACCGGGAAAAGAAAAACCGTGATCTGTGGCAGCAGCTGCACGCTGTGATGGACGACAAACAGATGCGCTTTCACTGGGTGCGTGGACATCAGGGCAATGCGCTCAATGAGCGCTGCGACCAGCTGGCTACTCAGGGCCAGCATATGCGGGAAAAACAGGTGGATGCGGGCTATGTGCCGGAGGCGGAGACCAGACCCGCGAAGGAAAGCCGCGCGGACCTGGAAAGCACGGAGAGATCCTGGCAGGTAGATGTGCCGGAAGCCTATGCCGCCTTTCCCGAGCAGATGGACCCGGCACTGTATGTGGAGCGCTATCAGGTGAATCTGAAGTGTGCGGAGCAGATTCAGGCGTTTGCCGCGGCACAGAGACGCGTTTTCAAGGCGTATGCCGCGCTGCGCACAGACGGTCTGGATGCCTGGTCAAGACGTCCGCAGAATGTGCTGGAGGAACGGGTGGATCCGGAAGTCTGGAAACTGGGAAAAAGCCTTCTGAACCGGCCGACGGATTTTCTGACAGCCATGCGCTGGCACTGCCGGGGACTCAGCCTCCTGGATGCCGTGCAGAAAGTGCTTGTGGATGCGGAACTGGCCAGCCGGAATGTGTTCCAGCGTGACCGGAAGAAAGGAAAATAAGAAGGGGTGGACAGCGTGACGGAAGCGGCGGAACGGCAGGCAGCGCAAGAACTGTACCGGCAGGTGTCAGAGCGCGCTGAAGCGCTGGAGCTCACTCAGACACTCAGGGCGCTGCCCTTCATGCGGGAAAAGCACCGGAACCAGTACCGGAAGGGAACTGGCCGAGTGCCGTATATGGTGCATCCCCTGACCATGGCATTGCATGCGCTGTCTCTGGGCATCACGGACGACACAGTGCTTGCCGCTGTGCTCCTGCATGATGTGGTGGAGGACACGGGCACGGATCCGGAGGAGCTGCCGGTGTCCCCGGAGGCCCGGGACATTGTGCGCCGGCTCAGCTACAATACCTATCCCGGCCCCAAAAGCGTGATCCTTCCCCGGTATTATGCCGGCATCCATGAAGAGCCGCGGGCGTGCCTCATCAAATGCCTGGACCGGTGCAGCAACCTGTCCGGCATGGCCGGCGCATTTACCCGGGAGCGGATTTGCGAATACATGCTCCAGACGGAGGAGGAAGTGCTTCCGCTGCTGAAAGAAATAGCCGCGCACCCCGGGTGGGGAGACGCGGCATGGCTGCTTCGGTATCAGATGGAAGCCCTGATGGATACGTGCAGGAATCTGCTGGAGCGCTTCAGCGGCTGAAGCGGCTGCGGATCCCGCGGATCTTGCTCCTGAGCTGGTTTTTTTCCTGCTCGGAGAAGAGGAAGATATCCCGCAGGGGAATATGATAGGTTTTGCGGTAATAGTGCAGAAAGAGAGCGCCGGCGGCCAGGTAGCTGGCCACGGAGGACAGGGCGGCGCCGCTCTTGCCCAGAAGCGGGATGGTGACGGTATTGCAGACGATGTTGACCAGCACCGAGGCGGACAGCATGCCCAGATAGACCATTTTCTTGCCCTGGGCCAGGAGCAGGGTTCCGATGATCTTGAACCAGCTCATGGGAAGGATGCCCAGCACCAGGAGCACGGTGACCGGATACGCGGGCAGGAATTCAGCGCCGGCGAGCAGGCGGATCACTGGACGTCCCAGCACCAGAATGCCGGCGATCATGACCAGAGTCAGGTAGAAATTGACCTTCATGCTCATGGTGACTTCACCGATGGCGTCATCCCTGGCGGTACGGGAAAAGAGCACTTCACGGAATGCGTCGGGAATAAGCCATCCGTATTCCGAAAGGGAAACGCCCAGCGCGTAGAACCCGATCTCCGCGTCCGGGATATGATAGAGATAGCCCATCATGATGGTGTCCACACGGTAGTTGAGCGTCAGCATCAGTGTGGTGATCATGGATACTATGCCGAAGGGGAGGATTTTCCGGACAAACCCGAGATCGGCACGGAAGGGATTGGGCAGGCGCTTCATGCGGTACAGGGTCAGAATGATGGTGATCAGATCGCCCACCGCGATCAGGGACAGGGCAATGTAGATATTCCCGTCCATGGTGAAGAAGGCCAGAATGGTGATGAGGGTATTGGTGATGCGGGCGGTAAAGAAAATGACGTTCTTGAACTTGACGTCTTCCACCATGATCATGAAGCTCAGCTGATTTGCCAGCACCTGAACAGGGGCCAGAAGACAGACCGCGGTCAGATCAAAGGTGTGGAAGACCAGGATGCCGACGGCGCCGATCGCCGTATAGAGCAGGAACTGAAGGATGAAGATGCGCAGGAACTTGGCCAGCACATCCGGTTCTTTCTGGCGCTTGTAAAAGGGATAGGGCTGATAGAGCCCGAAATTGGCCACGACGGCCACGATGGAAAGCAGGGACGTGATCCGGCCGAGCTGTCCTTTGAGATCCGGGCCAAGAAAGCGGTTGGAGAAGAAGGAAGCGACCAGTCCGATGACCACAGCCAGGATTTTGGTGAATATGGTAAAGACATAGTCATTCCCGGTGAGCTTGCGGGTCAGGGACTTGATGGAAAGGCTTTTTCTGCCCATGATCAGACTCCTTAAAAGGTTCATGATTGGTCATTCCAACGGGATTGTACCACGTTTCCGGGAGGACGTAAAACCGGACAGCATATGCAGGACGGAAGACGGGGAAGAAAGGTGAGCGGAAGGCATGAGCAGGCTTGTGATGTTTCTGATTCTTTTTCCTTTTGCTGTCTGGGCGGTGTACAGCGCGCGCAGGAAGGCCAGGGCGCGGGAAGAAAAACAGGAGAATGCAGCGGAAGAGCCGGTGCGGCCTGTGCGGCTCGTGACGGAAGCGGATATCCGGCGCAGAAGCCATCCTGTCCGTACCACGATTCAGGTGGATGGCATGTGCTGTGAGGGCTGCGCAAGAAGACTTGAGCAGAGTGTACAGAAACTCCCGGATACTCTAGCGGCAGCCAGTTTTGAAAAAGGCCGTCTGATCCTGTATTCGAGATCCCCGCAGGATCCGGCGGAGATTCAGGCGTGCATTGCAGAAGCCGGATTTGCCGAAAAGCAGGAAATTCTGTAACAGACTTTCTGAATGGATCGACAGTGCATGCGAGCGTCAGACGCAGACGAAGAAAACCGGTGCAGGCCTTGCACCGGTTTTCTGCTGCACGGGAAGCTCGAAGGAAGATACGCAGGTCCAAAAAGTATCAAAAGAGACTTTGATAGTATCAATTGATATTTTCTGTGTTGACAAACGGCCGTGCACAGCTTATAGTCGACTCGAAGGATGTTCATATCCTTCATGACTGATACCTCAAAAGGAGTTTATGCAATGAAACACGTACTTGCTCTTGTTCTGTCCCTTATGATGCTGCTGAGCCTGACAGGCGCATATGCAGAAAACGATTACACCTACACCGTTGCAGCCCCCAGCGGTGCGCCCGCTCTTGCGGTTGCAACCGTGGCTGCGGATCATCCGGAAAACTTCACGTTTGTGGCTGCAGACACCATCGCGGCCGAGTTTGCCAGTGAAAATGCCGATTTCATTATCGCTCCCCTGAATGCAGGCGCGAAGCTGTTCAAGGCCGGTAAGTCCACCTACAGGATGGCTGCTGTGGTGACCTGGGGCAACCTGTATTTCGCGTCCCAGAAGGAGAATTTCAAGCTGGAGGATATGAACGGCGCAAAGATCACCATCTTCGGCGAGAACACGATCAATGCTTCCGTGGTGCTGTATTCCCTGGAGAAGAACGGCATTGTTCCCGCAAGCGTGGAGTATCTGGCCAGTGCCGCCAATACCCAGAGCCTGCTGCTTTCCGATCCTGAGGCGATTGTGGTGACCGCCGAACCCGCTCTGACCGCTGCACGCATCAAGGCGGAACATGTCACCGCTTATGCTGTGAATGATCTGTACCGCGAAGCCACCGGCTTTGACGTCTATACCAGCCGGGATCTGGAGAACTGGGAGGGCCCGACTCCCTGCTTTGAAAATGACGGCACCTTCTGGGCGGACCGGAATTATTGGGCCCCGGAGGTGCATAAGCGGCAGGGAAACTTCTATATGTTCGCCAGCTTCAAGGCGGAGGGCGTGCACCGGGGCACGGCCATTTTGAAGGCGGATTCGCCCCTGGGCCCCTTCCGCCGCATCGGCAAGATCCTC
>CACYNZ010000288.1 GCA_902775835.1 uncultured Eubacteriales bacterium
CATCAAATTCCGCTGCCCAGTCGTTGATCAGCTCATACTGCGTGGACAGATACTTCATACGGGATTCTTCCGCACCCTTCTCATCCTCCAGTTCGACGAGACGCGCCTCACATGCGGCAAGATCTGCTTTGTTCTTCTCAAGCATCTCTTTCAGCAACTCTGTATCAAAGTCGCTTTCGCCCATGATGGAGCGCATGACCTCCTGGCGGAGCCGTTCTTCCTGCACAACCAGTTTTTCCCGCTCTGCCCTCGCAGCTTTCAGCTGGTAAGCGATTTTGCTCTTGAGCTGGATTCTGGCTTGTTCCTCCCATACGCCGCTTACCGTTTTGGTGATATTCCTGAAATACTGGTGTACGACCTCGAGGACGGCGGCCTCGATCTTGGCTGCGGAATAGACCGTCTGGCCATCGCAGTGCTTCGCCTTCACACTGCCGTTATAGCAGCGATAGATCGGGCGATGATACGCGCCGTTCTTTCTCTGCTTGGTGCAGTAGGTCCCGATCAGCTTGCAGCCGCAGTGCGCGCAATACAGGATGCCGGACAGAAGGGATGCGCCGTAAACACTGGTCTTGGTTTTGGCTTCCTCCGGGAGAGCTTCATCTTCCGCCTGCCGCTGACTGAAGTATTTGCGGGGAATGTGCTGCCCCAGCACATACTGAGCGAACTGGGAGGTCTCATCGGAGATGATGCGAAGCTTTTCAATCGGCTCTGACAGCGTATCATTCATATGAAACCGTCCCGTATACATCGGGTTTCGGATCATATTCCGGATCGTCTGCGGAGTCCAGACCTTGTCAGGATCAGGATATTTCTCGTTCAGATAGTTGGCTGCCCGAAGCGTTCCGTATCCCTCATTGACGATCAGATCAAAGACTTCTCTGACAATCGGTCCTTTCACCTCGTCGATCTCCAGATCATAGAGCTGACGGTTTTTCTTGCCGATCCTGCCGTTCAGCACCAGCTTGTAACCATAGGGAGCAATGCCGCCGCGCCACAGCCCGTCTGATGTCATCTGCGTGTGCGCTGCCTTGACCCGCATGGAGGTCTTTTCGCTTTCGCCGCCGGCCTGCCAGAACCGAATGTAATTGATCAGCTTATCACTGCGGCTCTCTATTTTCTGCTGTCCTTCCCGGGTGCTCCAGACTTCGATCCCATGATCAATGAACCATTCCACCAGGAAAGGCGTCTCGTCTTCACGCCGGCCCAGACGGTCAAACATGAAAACCAGCAGAACATCAAATTTCTTTTTTTCGGCCAGGGCACGAATATCGAGGATCGCGTCACGATTTTCAGCGGAAACCTTGTAGCCGGATACGCCTTTTTCCACCCGCTCGTCGTAGAATGTCCAGTCATCCATTCTGGCAATGAAATCCATGCATTCACGACGCTGCATGGGGATATCATCTGTGATCCTGTCAACCTGCCCTTTGGTTGAAACTCTGTACAGACAAAGCACTCGTTTCATGCTCACTGCTTCTCCTTTTCTTGAAGGCGGCAATCAGCATCCGGGCAATTTCACGATGAATATTGGGATCTTCCTCATTTCGGAAACACAGGGATACATGACAGCCGTTTTCAGTCGTCATTTCGCGAGGCATCTGCACAGATGATAACGCGAGTATTTCATTGTCAAGGTTCACGGGCTCAATACCCATTTCATTGTAACACATATCTTTTTCCTTTCCAATTGATGATTTGGTGACAGATGTAAAAAGAAGCTGCTCAAAATGGCAGCTTCCAGGCAATAGAATGCTTTCAGTGTCAGCAGACCGGTTTCGGCGTGAGCGTCAACCGGCCTTGTCAACTGGGCCAGCAACCTTTTTTCGATGTGCTCATCAGGCCCTGTTATGTGATTTTCTTTTTTTATTCAGTTGACAGTTGAGTAGTTGACAGAAGAGGAAGAAGCCTTGCAGGATATGGGCTTTCCCTGTCAACCAGGGTGTCAACTGGCTTTTTGAAATGCGTCAACTGGATTCCTCAGAACGGGAAATCCTCCCCTGGCTCGACTGCTGTAAAGCCCATCTGCTCATATTTTTCAACCGGCTGGTTGACAGCCTGGTTGACAGGAGCTGTGCTTTCTTTTTCCTGCTCTGCCGGGATTCGTTCCCATCCCCGTTGGGTGCCGTACTTCTCGAAGCGCCGGGAGTTGGCGAAAGGCCGCCAGCCCTGGATGCTGCCGTTGGCGATGCCCACGTTCACGATCTCGAAGATTTCTCTCGTCTCCCATTGCTTGGGCTCGTCATAGGGGTGATCCAGCGCTTCCTTGTAGAGCTGTTTGGAGCAGAGCTTATCCCCAGGATAGGTTTCCATGAAGCCGTAGATCTGCCCGGCTCTGGTATCCTCCTGCATGTATTTCTCCTGCTCCGTGGCCTGCTTCTGCTCCATCTCCCTAGTCAGGTGGATGCTGTATTCCCCCGATTCATAGATCGCCATGATCTCCGCCCACATCAGGTCAATATAGGCGCGGGACGCTTCTTCATCCGCCAGGATATGCGTTTCCGCCTGCTCCGGATGCACCTGCACAGGAAGGAAGCGGCGGTTGCCGCTTCGGTCCATGGGCAGGAAATCCATTTTGTTGGTGGTCCCGGCAAATACGCATTGCCTCAGATGATCGGCAGCGTAGCGGTCATAGGGAAACTTGTAGGTATCCTTGCTCCGGGAGAGAAAGGACTTGATGTCCTCGATGCTCTTCGCGTTGGCTGTCGCTACCATCTCCGACATTTCCATGATCCAGTGCCCTGCCAATCGCTGATAAACCTTTTCATCGTCCAGCTTTTTCAGATCATCGGAAAACCATTCGTCCCGGACAGCCAGGAAGCGAAGGAACGTAGATTTCCCCGCTCCCTGACCGCCGGTCAGCACCAGCATCAGATCAAATTTCGCTCCAGGCTCAAAGATACGCTTCACAGCTCCCAGCATGAACAACTGGAGGCAGGCTTCATTGTAATCGTTGACCTCCGCTCCCAGAAAATGATGCAGCGCATACCGGATCCGATAGTTACCATCCCACCGCAGCTTTCTCAAATAGTTCCGGATCGGATGAAAGCCATGAGCGCTGGCCACCACCCGGAAGGCGTTTTGCACACATTTTTCTGAGCGGATGCCGTAATACTGTTCAAAATGTAGCAACACATGTGGCAGATCCTGATCGTCAAACCGGGTCGTATCCCGCCGCCAGGGAAACTCGCCGATCATATCATCGGTTTCAGTCAGCAGATTCCGCATGATCTTTCCCGCAAACAACGGGTCATTTTCAAATACGACGACGCAATTCCGGATACTGTTGGCTGTGCCGCCCTTGTCCGTCTTTTCCAGAGAATCCCGGAGGGAGGCCCGCATTTGTTCCAGCTCTTCATCCGAATACCGTTGGGTGATCAGATTGGGCATGTCGTTTTCTCACCTTCTTTTTGTATCTCATTTCTTTTTTACCTTTCTTCCCAGCTATGCTGCCTGGGCTTCTGTGCCTGCGGCTCTTGGGATTTCTGCTTGTAGTTTTGCAGCAGCTCAATAATCGATGGCTTGGCCTGTTCCTTGATCTTAGCTTTAGCCGCATCCCGGGTGGCAGGCAAACGAAGCGCTTCTATGACTTTTTCAAGAATTGACTTGGCCCGCTTTTTCAGCGTGTTGGCGGCTCGCACAAACCAGTCCGCCACAAGCTCCCGGTCTTTTTGCTTCATTTTGGTTTCCGGCGACATGACTTGCTGCCTGCCTTTTTCCAGCACCATCAGGTCCTGCTCCTGCGTTTCACGGATAGCTTCGGCTGCAACAACCTTGACGGCCTCCCTGTAGGCAGTATCTGCAACGGCTTCCAGCACCGTATCCGCGTCAGCAAGCTTCTCCATCTTCTCGTCCAATTCTGCCGACTTCTGAGCAATGATCCGGCTCTGGGCTTCGTTGTCGGCGGTAAGCTCCGCATTGCGCTGTTCCAGCTCTGCGATCCTTTCCCGCTGGGCCTGAATGATGTAATCGTTTTTCTCCCGGTTTTCCCTGCCGCCATAAATCGCACCCCGTTCGACTTCCAGCCCATGCTCCTCGCAGATGTTCAGAAGCAGCTCCCGGCATATGCTGTCAAAAGTGATTTTCCTGTTGTTCTGTCTGCCGGGCTTCTTCTCCGGGAAGGGAAGCGGAATCCCCAGGGCTTCCAGCGCTTTCTCCTGCTTCGGCTCAATTTCACCGTAGCGGTTTTCGATATCGAACACCTGCCTGGCGTGAATGTGAGGACTGGTTTCATCCAGATGGAGTGACCAGTCCAGAACATGCACATGGCTGCCAAAACGCTCCTGGATGGCTGTCATGAATTCCTGGATGATTTCCAGCAGCACTTCCGGCGGCGGACAGTCGCCTTCTTTTCCGATTTGGTAGATCGTTTCCTCGGGGCAGATCCGCGCATCCGACAGCAGGTCATCCACGGTGCGGTTTCGTCCTGCGTGTCCGGCCTTCACATTGCGGGCTGCCTGCCCGGCCAGATAATCGCCGTAGCGCTGCTCGTAGAAATCCCGCTCCACCTGATTGAAGGTTGGATACTGACCGGATTGATTTTCCTCGTGATTTCTCAGACCGTTCTGCCAGTCCCAGTAAAGGTTCAGACGGGTTCGATCCTGGTGGATGTTCTCCGCATGGGCTACATCGAACTGCCGGTCATTGTGTTTGGGGTTATAGACGCCGTGCTTTCCTGCGCGGCCATTGTGACGGGACACACGCGGTTTCTGATTTGCCATGCCCCTCACCTCCGTTTCTTTATCATGTGGTAGATTTGTTTTCCGATTTTCCGAGGTAGAATTCGTTCCCCGGCCACCTGAGTTTCGACAGGTAATACCCAGTACAAAGTGTCGATGCTCGACACTTCACTGGGCCACGGGCGCTGCCCTTTGGATTCCCGGCAAGGGTCTTCCCCTTGCA
>CACYNZ010000289.1 GCA_902775835.1 uncultured Eubacteriales bacterium
TGGACCTGGAAATGCCGGAAACGGCGGAGCAGCTGACGGAAGTGCTCCGGGCGTTCCGGGACAAGGATCCCAACCGCAGCGGCGGGGCCGACGAGATTCCCATGACCTTTACCGGCATGTGGGATCTGCGCTTCCTGGCGCACGCCTTCGGGTTTGTGGGCAATGATTTCTATCTGGAAGTGCGGGAAGACGGCCTGCACTGCGATATCCAGGAAGAAGGCTACCGTGATTTCCTCGCGTGGCTGCATCAGCTGTGGGAGGAAAACCTTCTGGACCACAACGGCCTGATCACCGCGGATTCCTCCCGGCAGATCACCGACGCCAAGGCGACCATCACCTATGGCGTTGTCTTTGGACCCACGGCCATGAACATGCTCCCGGCTTCCGCGGCCGGCGACTATGACACCCTGGTGCTTGCCCATGACGGAAAGAAAGTGTACCGCAGTCTTCTGGGCGATGTGATCCGCGGCACGTTCGCCGTGACCAGTGCCTGCAAGGATCCGGGCACGCTGCTTTCCTGGGTGGACTACCTCTATACCGAGGAAGGCTGCTTCCTGGCCGGAACCGGACGCCTGGGCGACGAGTATGAGGTCACCAGCGACGGACGCTGGTACTGGATGGACGATATCCAGACCGTGCAGCAGTCGGTGCTCAAGGATGCCACCATCTCCGAAGGCGCGGCGATCCCGGTATACATGCCGGCGGAGTATCAGATGAACTTTGATGATGAAAGTACCCGGCGCACGGTGCAGGAAGTCAAGAAGGTCAAGGACGTGTCTGTTCTCCCGTATCCGCTGGTCTGGCTGACCGCCGAGGAGCGGAAACAGATCGGGGAGATCTGGCCGGCGCTTGGCGAGTACTGCGAAGTCGGCCTGACCTGGTTTGTCACCGGGGAAAAGGAACTCAATGATGAAAACTGGGAAGCGTTCCAGAAGGGCATGGATGAACTGCAGATGGAGAACATCATCAGCATCTGGAACCGGGCGCTCGAAAGAAGACAGTAAGCACTGCATGCAGAAAATACCATAGATGGAGGGAACACACATGAGTCAGTATTCAGACCTGATCCGTTCGCTTACCGGTTCCAAGGCTGTGGACCAGCTGCGGACGCTGTACGGAAACCGTGACGGCCAGATTGTCACCCAGACAGACCGGTACACGGAGCTTCTGTCCCGGCATGAAAAGTATTTCCCGACCACGGAAAAGGTGCGTCTGATCTCCGCGCCCGGACGCATGGAGATCGGCGGCAACCACACGGACCATAACCGCGGCAAGGTGCTGGCGGCCAGCGCCAGCCTGGATACGGTGGCCGCGGTGGCGCCCCGGCCGGACATGATCGTGCGGGTGCGCTCCGAGGGCTATCCGCCCCTGACACTGGACCTGAACGAACTGGACAGCGTGAAGAAGGAAGAGGGCACCACCACCGGCCTGATCCGCGGCGTAGCCGCCAGAATGAAGGAAATGGGCCACCGGATCGGCGGTTTTGATGCCACCATCACCTCCACCGTGGTGTCCGGCAGCGGTCTGAGCTCCTCTGCCGCCTTCGAAGTGCTCATGGTGGCCGTCTTTGACCGTCTGTACAATGACGGGAACATGGACTTCATGGAAAGCGCCAAGATCTCCCAGTATTCCGAGAACGTCTATTTCGGCAAGCCCTCCGGGCTTCTGGACCAGGCCGCGTCCGCTGCGGGCGGACTGGTGACCATGGACTTCAAGCTGGACGAGCCCAAGGTGAAGCGCCTGTCCTATGACTTTGCCAGCAAGGGCTATGCGCTGGTGGTGCAGTCCACCGGCGGAAGCCACGCGGATCTCACGGACGCATACAGCGCGGTGCCGCGGGAAATGAAGGAAGTCGCCGCCTTCTTCCACGAGGACGTGCTGCGCCGGGTGCGCAGTGAGGAGTTCTATCAGGCCATTCCGCAGCTGCGTGGCAAGGTCAGCGACCGTGCCATTCTGCGCGCCATGCACTTCTATCAGGAGAACGAGCGCGTCACGCGGCAGGTGGAAGCCCTGGAAAAGGACGACATTCAGGCCTTCTTCCGGGAAATCATTGCCAGCGGACGTTCCTCGTTCATGTATCTGCAGAACGTCTATGCCCGCGAGAACGAACAGTCCCTGTCCATTGCCCTGGCCATGGCGGAGAGCATGCTGGAAGGCCGCGGCGCCTGGCGCGTGCACGGCGGCGGATTTGCCGGCACCACGCTGAACTTTGTGCCGCTGGACATGGTGGAAGAATTCCGCTCCGTGATGGAACCCGTGTTCGGTGCGCATTCGTGCCATGTGCTGGACATCCGTCCGGTGGGCGCGGCTGAACTTGTACTGAATGATTGACAGGCATGTATGATCATGCTATCATACGCGCTGGTACCCGTTAACTGCATAGCATCTTGAAGCTTCTTCGGGGCAGGGTGAAATTCCCTACCGGCGGTACAGCCCGCGAACCTGTCTAAACAGGCCGATCCGGTGTGATTCCGGAGCCGACAGTATAGTCTGGATGAGAGAAGAGCGCAGGTGACCATACATGGAAACCGCCCCTGAAAGCAAGTTGCTTCAGGGGCGTGCGTCATTTTGCGAAGGAGGCTTCTGAGATGTCCAACAAAACTGCTACCCATCGTTCCCTGCCGGTCCAGTACCTGACCAGGATTGCCGTGCTTGCGGCCATGGCATCCATCCTGTTCCTGATCGAGATCCCCGTGATCGCGTTCTATAAGCTGGACCTGTCCAACCTGCCCGTGCTCCTCGGCGCGTTTTCCATGGGCCCCGGGCCCGGTCTGCTCATTCTGCTGGTCAAGAGCCTGGTGGGCTGCCTGCACACCAGCAGCATGTATGTGGGCGAGCTGGCAGACTTCCTCATGGGTGCCGCCTATATCCTGCCCGCGGCTCTGGTGTACCAGGCGCGCAGGACCAAGCGCGGCGCGGTTCAGGGCATGATTCTGGGTACGCTGTGCATGATTGTCGTCAGTGTCGTGGTAAACAAGTACCTGATGATTCCTTTCTATATGAACGCATTCGGCATGCCCATGGAAGCTGTCATCGGCATGGCCCAGTCGGCACTGCCCTTTGTTCAGACCGAGTGGCAGCTGCTTCTGTATGTGACAGCGCCTTTCAATCTGCTCAAGGGTGTGGTGATCTCTGTCATTGCGGCGCTGATCTATAAGCCGCTTTCACCCTTCCTGCACGTCAAAAGAAACGGGAGGTAATGATCCTTGCTCACGCATTCCCAGGAAGAAACCCGGGCATATGGTGCCCGGCTGGCAGGCTGTCTTCAGCCGGGGGATGTCCTCGCGCTGGAAGGGGACCTGGGGGCCGGAAAAAGCGAGCTGACCCGGGGCATTGCCCGGGGGCTCGGGATTGACGGGCCCATTCCCAGTCCCACGTTCACCATTCTCTGCGTGTACGACCAGGGCCGGATTCCGCTGTACCACTTTGATTTCTACCGTGTCCAGTCTCCGGAGGAAATCTATGAGATGGGCATGGATGAATACCTTGGCGGTGACGGAATCGCCGTGGTGGAATGGCCCTGGGTGGTGGAGGAAGTGATCCCTGCAAGACGTCTGCGCGTCATCATCCGTGCGCTGGACGAAAATACCCGGGACATAGAGCTGGTGCCGGAGGGCGGGTTTACCCTGTCCGGAGAATTCAGGGAAGGCGGGGAAGCTTGATATGATCATACTTGCGGTGGATACATCCGGTCCCGTGTGCGGGACCGCCCTGACAAGGGACGGGCTGGTGCTGAGCGAGCATTATGTCCAGAACAAACTGACGCACTCGGTGAATCTGCTGCCCATGATTGACGGCACGCTGCGCGAAAGCGGCGTGGAGCTCCGTCAGGTGGACCGTATTGCCTGCGTGGTGGGCCCTGGATCCTTCACCGGCGTGCGTATCGGGGTTTCCACGGTAAAGGGCCTGGCCCACGGAGCCGGGATTCCCTGCGTGCCTGTGAACGCACTGGAGGCCATGGCCGCGGGAGCCGGAGCGTTTCAGGGGATTATCTGCCCGATTCAGGACGCAAGGGCAGGGCAGGTCTATGGCGCGGCGTTCCGCGCGGGCACCTTGCCTGAGCGCCTGATGGAGGACAAGCCTGTGGTGCTGGAAGAGTACCTGAAGGCGGTCAGCACCTGGGGCGAACCCTGTCTGTTCCTGGGAGACGGCATGCCGGTGCACCGGAAAAGGATTGCGGAGATTCTGGGCGATCAGGCCGTGTTTGTGCCGTCCATGCTGGCCTCGCTCCGGCCCTCCGCGGCCGCGTACCTGGGAGAAGCGGCGGATAAGACAGTGGATTATCTGCAGCTGATGCCGCTGTATCTGAGGGCTCCCAGCGCGGAGAGAAACCGGAAACTGGTGGAGGCAGCGAAGGCAGCACATGAATGAGATCCGAAGAATGACCGTCCAGGATGTGGACGCGGTGACAGAGATCGAAAAAGTCACCTTTGCGCGGCCCTGGACCCGGGAGGACTTTCTCCGGGAGATGGAGGTCAACAAGGTGGCCCGTTACCTGGTATATGTGCTGGACGGGGAAATCGTGGGGTATGCCGGCGCCTGGGTGATCCTGGACGAGAGCCATATCACGAATATCGCCATCCGGGAAGACATGCGGGGACGCGGGTATGGAAAGGCGCTGGTGAAAGCGCTTCTGCAGTACCTGTCCAATCTCGGGGCCGAGTATGCGACACTGGAGGTGCGCGTGAGCAACGCAGCAGCCCGGCATGTGTATGAGAGCCTCGGGTTTGTCCGGATGGGAAAGCGTCCGCATTATTATGAGGATAACGGGGAAGATGCTCTGCTCATGGTCTGCGCTGATATGCCTGAGGCGGAAGAAGACTTTGAAGAGCCGGAAACCGTGACGGAATAAGCGCGCT
>CACYNZ010000290.1 GCA_902775835.1 uncultured Eubacteriales bacterium
GGCATGGAGATGTGCTCCATGCCTCCGGATCATAAGCAGGGGAGGATTACCATTCGCCGTTGGTGGCGATATAGGCCTGATACTGCTCCTGCCACTCCTGCTTGACTTCACTCCAGTGTCCGCGGGACTCCAGCTGGCTCTGGAACTCGGTCCAGACACTGTCAAAGTCGCCGTCGGAGCCGGCCATGATCAGGCGGGCCCCGTATTCATCGGCCACGGCCTGCAGGGAAGGCAGATAGCGTTCCAGCTTGCCGCCGGCCAGCATGGGCACGGCGTCATAGACGTGCATGGCGCGGGTGGTGCCGAAGGAGGAGGAGATCAGCTGGCAGCACTCATTGAGCCTGGCAGCAAACGGGTTCTGGCTGGTGACCCGCTGGGTCCACCAGGGATACCATTCGCGGCTGTAGTTGCTCAGGTAATACATCTGCGTGGTGCAGGAATCCACCAGGGCCTGATCGCCGCTGTCGCGCTTGGCCTTGTATTCCGGCACGAAGTCCCACTCGCCGTAGGGCTCATCCACCCAGTACCAGTAGACGCCTTCGGGGCCTTCATTGACTTCCTGCTGGGTGATGGGATCCTGACGGTTGCACCAGTCCAGATAGGTGAGAACGGCGTCGAGGTTCTTGCAGTCCTTGCTGATGAAGACCATGGCATTGTTGTAGGGGTTCACATAGCTGATCTTGCCGGCAGCGGTGACGCCCTCGGCCAGGGGCACCTTCACGGGCTCCAGATTGGCCGCGGCAATATTGTCTTCCTCGGTCTGCATGGCGTACCAGGCATTGTTCAGGCCGGGTGCCCAGGCGTTACCGGGATAGATGGCGATCTCGCCCGAGTTCATCTTTTCGGTGAGCCGCTCGTTCTTCTGGGTGGTGACTTCCATGTCCATGAGTCCCTCACGGTACATTTTGTTCATCCAGGCAAAGGCACTCTTGAGATTGGGATGGTCATAGAGGAAGACCACCTCATTATCCACCAGGCTGACGGCGGGCATGCCGCTCTTGCCGGCACCGGTGTCAATGCCGAACGCGTTGAGAATGATGTTGTAGCCGACCTCGGAGGAATAGCTGATGGGCTGCACCAGCAGTCCGTCCGCGGTGACCTTGCCGAAGCAGGCGCGCGCAAACTTTTCAAAGCCTTCCAGCGTGCCCAGTTCATCCAGGGTCATGCCGGCCTCAGCCAGCAGGTCTTTGCGCACCCACCAGGCATCCACGGTCCAGCCGGGCCAGGGATTGTCCACTTCAATGGCATAGTTGCCGGGCAGATACCAGAGCTTGCCGTCGGGGGAGCTGGCACGGATGTAGTCCAGGGTCTCGGCGGGGATGGCGGCCAGGTTCGGATACTTCTCCGGATCCGACACAAATGCGTCCACGGGCTGCACAAGCCCGGAATTGATCAGGGCGTTGGCGGCCACGGTGTCATTCCAGAACACGCAGATGTCCGGCAGCTCACCGGCATTGATCTTCATGTTCAGGGTGGTCAGGAAATCGCCCTGGGTCCATTCCACGGTATAGTTAATGCCCAGCAGATCCCGGATCGTGCCCTGGTGCAGGGTTTCTTCGGGACAGTTGGAAGACATGCCGGCCCACATGGTGATGGTGGGCATGTCTGCATTTTCCGCCACTGCCCCGGTCAGGGAAAGCAGCATGGCGGCGGAGAGCAGCAGGGCCAGTAACCGTTTTTTCATAAGAACATCCTCCTTTTCGTCTATGTTCCAAACGGATCCGCATCCGTTGGGAATCCAGGGGTGGATCAGCCCTTCACGGAGCCTGTGAGCATGCCCTTGACAAAGTACTTCTGCAGGAAGGGGTACACGCAGAGTATGGGCAGGGTGCCCACCATGACGGCGGCCATCTTCACCGAGGTCGCGGTGAGCCGGGCTGTCTGGCTTTCGCGGAAGGCGGCTTCCGCGTTGAGCACATTGTTGCTCTTGACCATGGAAATGTTGTTGGCGGTCAGCAGCTTCTGCAGGTAGGTCTGCACCGGCATGAGGTCATTGGTCTGCACATAGAACGCGCCGGAGAACCAGTCATTCCAGTGCCAGACCGCGGTGAACAGGCCCAGGGACGCCAGCATGGGCAGGGACAGGGGCAGGATGATGCGCACCAGCACCTGCATATGTGTGGCACCGTCAATGCGCGCGCTTTCCCGCAGGCTGTCCGGAATGTCCTGGAAAAAGCGCTTCATGACGAAGATGTTCCACACGCTCACCAGGGACGGGATCACGAACACCCAGAAGGTGTTGTACAGGCCCAGGTTCCGCAGCTGCAGGAAGTAGGGGATCTGTCCGCCGGAAAAGAGCATGGGGATCAGGACAAAGGTCATGAGCACGCGCTTGAACGGCAGGGCGCGCTCAGAAAGCGTGTACGCGGCCAGCGCGTTCACGGCCAGCCCGAGCAGCGTGCCGAGTACCGTGCGTCCCACGGTGATCAGGTAGGAGTTCTGCAGAAGCCCGTTGGACAGAACGTACTGGTAATTGAACAGCGTGAAGGCGCGGGGCCAGAACCAGATGCCGCCCTTCATGGAGTCCGTGCCCTCGTTCAGGGACAGGATCAGCACGTAGTAGACGGGATAGAGCATGACAAGACAGAGCAGGAACATGAAAACCGTATTGCAGGCATTGAAGATCTTTTCACCGGTACTGATCCGGATGGCGTTTGTGTGTCCCGAATGTTTCATGCCGATCCCTCCTCACCAGAGGCCTTCGCCGTTGAGCATATGCGCAATCCTGTTGGTGCCCAGGACCAGGAGCAGTGACAGGGTGGAGCTCACCAGGCCCAGGGCGGTGGACATGCCGTAGTACCCCTGCTGCAGGCCGTTGCGCAGCACATAAATGTCAATGACCTCCGCCACGCCCATGTTGGCGGTGTTCATCAGCGGATAGATCTGGTCCGTGCCGGCCTGGATGAGTCCGGGCATGGCCAGGGTCAGGAGCAGCACAATGGTGGGCATGATGCAGGGCAGGGTGATGAACCGGGTCTGCTGCCATTTGCTCGCGCCTTCCACCCGGGCGGCCTCATAGAGCTGCGGGTCCACGCCGGACAGCGCGGCCAGATAGACAATGGTGTTCCAGCCGATGTCCTTCCAGATACCGCTGATAATCACAATGCCGCTGAACAGGTCTGAGCGTCCCATATAGAAGACCGGTGCCCGTCCCATGAGCCGGTTTACCTGATTGAACAGGCCCGTAGGCGCCAGCAGGGATTCCAGCAGATAGGCCACCACAATCCAGGACACGAAGTGGGGCATGTAGCTCACGGACTGGACCACCCGCTTGAACCGGGGATAGACCAGCTCATTGAGAAGAAGCGCGAGCAGAATCGGTGCGGGAAACCCGAATACCATGCGGCCTATTGTAATGCTCAGCGTGTTGCGCACCACTTTCCAGAAATACGGGTCGGCGATGAACTTCCGGAAGTACTTCAATCCGGCCCAAGGGCTATGGATGATTCCCTTGACGATGTTGTAGTTCTTGAACGCGACGATGACACCCGTATCGTCCGCGCGGCCCGCGAAGTGCAGCTGCGGATACTTCGCCATCTCCTCCGCCGTGATGGTCCAGCCGATCGCGTAGGCGGCGATGAGGCGGCCCGTGACGCGCGCGTCGGTGGCGTGCGCTTTGAGGAGGCGCAGCACGTGGTCGGCGCCCTGGGAGAAGCCTGCGATGATGAGGGGACGCCCGTCATTGTAATGTTCCATATAATATTGGAAGGCATCCTCGACGTCTTGATGCGCGTCGCGCAGGCACTCCTCGCGGAAGTCCTCGCCGAACGAGTAGACCTCGAACCCCGCCTGACGGTAGTAGGGCGCGAAGAAGCGGCTGTTTCGGTCGTAGATGCCTTTCTCCATGCGGATGACCTTGGCGAGTGCCGTCTTCTCCTTCTGGTTGGAGAGATCGAGGAAGTAGGGCTCGTAGCGGCCGAGGCAGGCGGTCGGGCTGATGAAGAAGACGTCGGCGGGCGGATTCTCCGCCTTGGCACCCGTGGTATCTGCGAGGAAGGCCCAGTTCTCCGCGCGGCTGTAGTCGACGGCTTTGCGCGGTGCTTCATGAAATAAGCCCTTTACAGTATTGATGATTGTTTTGATGGGGTTCAATAAGGAAATACGTTTCATTGGACTCACTCCATTCTATTTGATTTCTTGATTACTATTATTCGACGCGAGGTTCATCGGTCCTGCTTTTCTGTACGTAAAATATGGAGTTTTGATTGTGCACAGTGAACAAAGTTTGCAGTCAATGATTGTGACGCGTGCCGTTGTCCCCTGTGGGGGCCGGTGCTAGAATGACATTGTAAACAAAAGAAAACAGCAAGTCAAGAGCAAGGGCGCTCATATCCGACGAGGGTATGAGCGCTTTTTGTGCATGAGGTACAGTCTTATCAGAAGGGAGCTGGCGAGCATGGCAGAGCCGGGACGCATGTATATCGATGGCGCGTGGGTGCCGTCAAAGTCCGGCGCGACGCGGGACATCATCAACCCCGCCGACCAGTCGGTGATCGGAACAGTCTACGAGGGAGCGAAGGAAGATGTCGATGCAGCTGTCAAGGCGGCGCGTGAGGCATTCGACCATTCCTCCTGGCGCGAGATGAAAGCAGGGGAGCGGGCAGCACTCCTCTTCGCGCTCGCCGATGCGCTCGAAGCTGAGGCAAAGGACTTCGCCCACCTCGAGGTGCTCGACAGCGGCAAGCCGCTCAGGGAGGCAGAGTGCGATGTGAGCGACGCGGCGAACTGCCTGCGCTACTACGCAGGCCTCGCGACGAAGCCCTACGGCGTCACCTACGATGTGCCGGAGGACATGCAGGCGCTCACGGTGCGCGAGCCGATCGGCGTCTGCGCGCAGTGATGTGTTCATCGTACCCTTC
>CACYNZ010000291.1 GCA_902775835.1 uncultured Eubacteriales bacterium
ATATTCCCCTCTGACAGAAAGGATAAGCAGTATGTTTGAAACCGTTCAGCGGCACCCGGATCTGGTCATGATCGGACAGCACAGGGCCGTGTCTGAATCTGGCGGCGTATAGCGTCTGGGTGACATCACAGTCCGCACCCGCCTGCCATGCCCCTGGACTGGATGGACAGCCCGCTGCCTCAGGAGTGGGACCTGGACAGGAAAAAGCATTCCTTTTCCTGGTACGGGCCCGGCGGGCTTCGGGTGGCCTGCGCCAACGGCCCGGAATGGGGACGGGTCTGGCAGGAAATCTCTGCCGAACTCGAATCATAATAAAACGCTGGATACCGGTGCTTTTCCGGTTTCCAGCATTTTGGGTCAGCCCTTTCCTGGCTCCAACCCGCGCGTCTTTGGGATCCATTTTCCCCGCAGAAGGCAGATGCCGAAGAGTACAAAGAGCATCATGTTATGCGCGATCATGCACCCCCAGGCACTGGTCAGGCCGTATCCCAGAACCTGCGTGCATATGAATGTCCCCACAATCCGGATCCCCCACATGCAGGACACATTGAAGATCAGCGGAAGCACCGTCTGTCCGGCGCCCTGCATCATGCCCTCCACCACAATGGGAATTCCATAGAAGGGTTCCGATATTGCCACCATCCGCAGCACGGTCCTGCCCAGACGGATCACTTCCGGGTCTTTGGTGAACAGCCGAACCAGGGGTTCCGCAAACAGGAACAGGAGTCCGCCGGACACGATCATGAGCATGACTTCCAGCACCACCAGGGACTTGCTCAGCCGGCGGATCCTGGCATGATCTTTGGCACCGAAGGCATTTCCGGACAGCGTGGCCGCCGCGGTCTGCATGCCCCAGCCCGGGATATAGAATGCGGATTCCACCGTATTCGCCACCGTATGCGCGGCCGTGGAGATATCGCCCAGACTGTTGATCATGGCCGCAAACACCACATATCCGAGGGATGTAATGGAGCGCTGCACCAGGTTCGGAATCGCCACCCGGAAGCATCTGCGCAGGATCTCTTTGTCCGGGCGGAAGGACTGATGCCGGGGCGAAATCACACTGTGCCGGAATACGGCCATGGTGATGGCAATCCCGCCATAGGCGAAGGAGAGCGCTGACGCCACCGCGGCGCCCTGAACGCCCCAGCCAAGCCCGGGAATGGTCAGGCTCCGGCCGAATAACTCGGCTTCACGCGTGGGATAGATGCACAGGAAGTTGAGCACCACATTGATCACATTCACCGCAATGCCCACACGCATGGGCGTCTTTGTATCCCCCACGCTCCGGAGCACGGTGCCCAGTATAATGGTGGCCGCCCGGAACAGCAGGGCGGAATAGAAGATCAGGAAATACTCGGCTGTCAGATCCCGGATGCGCGGATCCACCTGCATCCATACCGGCACCTGACCGCTCAGCAGGCTCGTGGCGATGGTAAGTACACTTCCGACCACCACCGTCATGAGCACAGCCTGGGCGCTGGCCCGTCTCGCGGTCTTTCCGTCTCCGGCACCCAGTGACTGGCTGATCAGGGCCAGAAACCCGACACCGATGGACGAGATGGTGCTGCCGATGAGCCAGTTCACCGTGCTCGTGGCACCGACGGCAGCCGTGGCCTGGGTACCCAGGGAACCGACCATGGCCGTGTCAATGTACTGGACGGCTGTCTGCATCAGCTGTTCCAGCATGGTCGGCCATGCCAGGGTGAAAATCACCGAGAGCATGGATAGATCAAACAAGTGCATGGGCAAAGCCTCCTGTCAGTCGTCTTCCTCTGTACGCTTTTCATATTCCCGTTCGCGGGATGTATACCCCTTTTCCGACCAGCACTCATTCTGAAGGCTTCCGTCCCGGTATGTGCGCTCATAGGCAGGCAGCTCCTCATCCGGTTCCCGGTCTGCCCATTCCCTTTCCTTTTTCAGGTTCGTGTCCATGATCTTTTCCATCCTTTTTAAGTGTCCTTCAAAAAGGCAGACATGCGTTTAATGTCTGCCTCATGTCATGCCTGATCAGCCCCAGAGCAGGGCCAGTGCGGGCACCATCTGCTTTTTCCGTGATACGACTCCCGGCAGGAACACATTATGTCCCGTGATCTCCCGGATATTGAACGCCTGCCGGATCACCTCGGCGTCCCCCAGGAAGAGCAGTTCCGTGCCTTCCCGGAGCACATCGGTCAGCATCAGGATCACCATGTCATAGTGCTTGTCTTCCTGAAGCTTCTTCATTTCCTCCAGGAACTCCGCTTCCCTCGAAAGCATGCCGGTGGAATCCATGGTGGTGATCTGGCTGATGCCCAGCTTATGGTCGGCCAGATGGAATTCCTTGAAATCCGTTTTCAGCAGTGTGCTGGCCGGCTTGTCCGCCGAGCTTGCGGAAAACACTTCCCTGCCCAGCGCATCCAGGTCAATCCCGGCAATCCGCGCCAGGCGCTCCGCGATCCGGTGATCCCGCGGCGTTGTGGTGGGCGACTTGAACATCACCGTGTCACTGACAATGGCCGCCGCCATGAGCCCGGCCAGTTTCTCGCCGGGCATGAGCCCGTGCTCCTGGTACATGGTCGCCACAATGGTGGTGGTAGATCCCACCGGTTCATTGCGCATGAATACAGGATACCCGGTCTGTACATCACCCAGACGGTGATGGTCAATAATACCCACCAGCTCCGCCTGTTCCAGTCCGGGAACCGCCTGTCCCACTTCATTGTGGTCCACCAGCACCACACGCTTGCGGCTGGGGCGCAGCAGATGATACCGGCTCAGTGTGCCTACCACCAGGTCGTTTTCGTCCAGGACAGGATAGCTGCGGTACCGGCTCTGGAGCACAGCTTCGCGGACATCATCCAGGAAATCGTCCAGATGAAAGCAGACAATATCCGTGTTTCTGGCAATACGGCTCACCGGGGTCGCCTGCTGCAGCAGACGTGCCGCGCGCCAGGCGTCAAAGGGCGTGACAATCAGGCAGGTTTCGCTGGACATCCCGCGGTACTTTTCCGCCAGGTCTGTCTGGCAGAGCACAATGCAGCTGGCCTTGAGCTGCAGCGCCTTCTCCACCACATCCTCCTGCTGTCCGCACAGGATCACGGAATGCTCCGGAATCCCGCGCAGGCATTCGCCGGCAGACGGCAGAGCGATGAACATCTCGCCGGAAATCGAATCAAACACGTCATCATCACAGTTGATGATGTGCCCTTCCAGGGCTGACAGCACATTGAACACCGGTGCATCCTTCATCACCGGCGCATGAATGGCCTGCATATCACTCTCAGCAATCCCGCCGGCAGTCACCATCCCGTACAATGTGCCGTCCTCACGGATGACAGGAAGCGCGCTTAAGTTCGGGTTTTCCTGCATGATCTCCCAGGCATGGCTCACCGGCAGATTCATGCCCACCAGCGGCGGCTTGTCAAACTCGATATCCCGGACCTGCGTGCGGACCGTGGAGATCATTACCGGCGGCTGGAAGCCGAATCGCTTGAGCAGGAAGCTGCTCTCATCGTTGAGATGTCCCAGTCTTGCCGCCGTATATCCATTATCGCCCAGCATGTTGCAGAGATTGGCATAGGCCATGGCCGATACAATGGAATCCGTATCCGGATTCCGGTGTCCGCATACATAGGTAGTACTGCTCACAATATCCTCCCCGGCCGGTTATATGCCCAGAAGGCCCAGCCTTGACATCAGAAATATGAAACCGAATACGGTGCCCATGGACAGCACGGTACTGACAAACACCAGCTGGCCGGCAAGCTCGCCATCCCCGCCCATGTTCAGCGCCATGGGATAGGATGAGGCCGCCACCGGCGTTCCATAGACCATGAGAACCAGGAAAAGCTCCACGCCGCGCAGTCCGATCAGGTAGGCAATGCTCACCATCACCACCGGCAGCACCAGAAGCCGGATACCGAGCACCGCCACGAGCACTCTTTGATTCCGCCGCAGCGCTTCAAACCGCAGCGTGCCGCCCAGCGTGATCATAGCCAGCGGCGTAGCAATGGAAGCCAGCGAGCTGATGGGCTTTTCCAGGAATACAGGCAGCCTGATCTTCAGGGCGAACACCACAAGACCCAGGATACATCCCTGAAGCAGCGGATTCTTCAGAAGCTTCAGAATCAGCTCACCCGGTGAGGATTTCCCCTGGCCCTGGAATGTCTCCAGCACGATCACGGCAGCAATATTATACATGGAAACCACTTCCATAACCAGAACACTGGCTACAGCCGACGCTTCACTGCCATATACCGACACGGTCAGCCCCACACCGTAGAGCAGGAAATTCGAGCGGAAAATTCCCTGAATAATCACGCCCCGTCTCGGATTTTCCTTCACAATCCGGGGAACTACCGCCATCAGCAGAAGGATCAGAAGCAGCAGAGATATGCCAGCCATCAGCAGCAGCTTTGCGGACGGCATGCCCTCCGGTGTAATGCTGTAGATATTCTGGAACATCATGATCGGGAAAAACGCCCGGAATGTTAACTTATTGAGTTTTTCCAAGAACGGCCGGTCTGTCCATCTGAACCTGACCATACTGAATCCGATCAGCAGATAAATCAAAAACGGCATCACCGCATTGAGCGCGACAAGAAAGCTGTCCCACATAAAAGCTGCCTCCTTCCCCAAGGGATTATGGTTTTTCCCCGGAGACAGCCCATTATAGCAGAACTTTCCACACCCTCACAGACCTTTTGTGCTTTTGATCTGATGCAGACACAAAAGCTCTGTATTGCGTAATAGCTCTTCACAATACATATAACGATTATGTTTTCAGAAATTACCCCGCGCATGCGGGGAAAAGTGAGAGAAGAGCACGGGTGGACTCACGCAGATGGGATCACCCCCGCGCATGCGGGG
>CACYNZ010000292.1 GCA_902775835.1 uncultured Eubacteriales bacterium
GTGCGCAGTGAGTACCTGGCCGGCAAGGGCGTGCCCTGCCTGATCGCCGTGGAACAGAATGCCACCGGCGATGCGCTTGAACTGGGCCTTGCCTATGCCCTGGGCATCGGCGGCGCAAGAGCGGGCGTGCTGGAGACCACCTTCCGCACCGAGACCGAGACCGACCTGTTCGGCGAGCAGGCTGTGCTCTGCGGCGGTATCTGCGCTCTGATGCAGGCCGGCTATGATACCCTGGTGGAAGCCGGGTATGATCCGCGCAATGCCTATTTCGAGTGCATCCATGAGGTGAAGCTGATCGTGGACCTGATCTATCAGTCCGGCTTCGAAGGCATGCGCTATTCCATCTCCAATACAGCCGAGTACGGCGATTATGTGACGGGCCCGAAGATCATCACCGAGGAAACCCGCAAGACCATGAAGAAGATCCTGAAGGACATCCAGGACGGCACCTTTGCCAAGGACTTCCTGCTGGAAATGTCGGATGCCGGTTCCCAGGTGCACTTCAACGCCCTGCGCCGCCGTGCACTGGAGCATCCCAGTGAGCAGGTGGGCCGCGAGATCCGCCAGCTGTATTCCTGGAGCGATGAGGATAAGCTGATCAATAACTGATTGATGCTGCGCCGGGCACTGGGGTGTCCGGCGCTTATATGTGGAGTGAAACATGAGCGAAGTAAAACTCTCTCTGGACCAGGTCTATAAGGCCAGTTATGCGCTGCGTGACGTGGCGCGCAAGACAGCGGTGATCCAGGCGCCGATGCTGCATCCGGGCTCAAAGCTGTACCTGAAAACGGAAAATCTGCAGATCACGGGATCCTTCAAGGTCCGCGGCGCCTATTACAAGATGTCCCGGCTGACGGACGAGGAAAAGGCCAGGGGCGTCATCGCGTGCTCCGCCGGCAACCATGCCCAGGGCGTGGCGTTGGCCGCCGCGCGCAACGGCATTCCTGCCGTCATCTGCCTGCCGGACAGTGCGCCGATCTCCAAGGTGGAGGCCACAAGAAGCTACGGCGCGGAAATCTGCCTGGTGAAAGGCGTATATGATGACGCCTATGCCAAAGCGCTGGAGCTACGGGATGAGCAGGGATATACCTTTATTCATCCGTTTGATGATCCGGACGTGATCGCGGGCCAGGGCACCATCGCCCTGGAACTGGCCGAGCAGGTACCGGACCTGGGCGCCGTGGTGGTGCCCATCGGCGGAGGCGGCCTGATCTCGGGCATCGCGTTCACGCTGAAAAACCTGAACCCGTCCGTAAAGGTGATCGGTGTTCAGGCGTCCGGTGCCCCGAGCATGCTCAATGCCATGAAGAAGCACAGCCCGGAAACCCTGGAGCGCGTGCACACCATTGCGGACGGCATCGCTGTCAAGCGTCCGGGTGATCTGACCTATGAGCTGGTATCGAAGTATGTGGATGAGATCGTGACCGTGTCCGATGACGAGATTTCAGCGGCCATTCTGGCGCTTATGGAAAAGCACAAGCTGGTGACCGAGGGTGCCGGCGCCGTGGCCGCGGCTGCCGCCATGTTCGGCAAGGTCAGCCCGGACCTGGGCAAGACCGTATGCGTTCTGTCCGGCGGCAATATTGACGTGACGATCCTCTCCAGGGTGATTTCCCGCGGCCTGCTCATGAGCGGGCGCAGCTGCGAGCTGGTGGTGGAACTGGTGGACCGTCCCGGCCAGCTGCTGATGGTCTCCAAGATCATCGCCGAGCAGGGCGGAAACGTCACAAGAGTGCATCATGAGCATACCAGTGAGGGCTCGGACATCAACGGCTGCTATCTGAGAATTGAGATGGAAACGAGAGACTTTGAGCATATCCGGCAGATCCGCAGTGAGCTGGAGAAGGCCGGACTCAGGATTGTGAACTGAAAGGAGCAGGCAGTATGAGAAAGGTCATCAGTACAGACAAGGCCCCGGCCGCCATCGGCCCCTATTCCCAGGCGATCAGCACCGGAAATATGGTATTCACTTCCGGCCAGATCCCGCTGGATCCGGCCACAGGTGCCATGGTGGGCACGGACATCCGCAGTCAGGCCGAGCAGGTCATGAAGAACCTGAAACAGGTGCTGGAAGCCGCGGGTTCCTCCTTTGACAAGGTGGTGAAGACTACCTGCTTCCTGGCGGACATCGCCGACTTTGCCGCATTCAATGAAGTGTATGCGGCCTATATCACTTCCGCGCCTGCCCGCAGCTGTGTGGCAGTGAAGGACCTGCCCAAGGGTGCCCTGGTGGAAGTGGAATGTATCGCCCTGTGCGAATAAGATAACAGGAGGGCAAGGCCCATGGCAAAGGTTCCGCAGGTCCTGCATGACATGCTGGTGGAAGACTGGGGCGGGGAACTGACTGAAAGGATTGAAGCGGGCTACCGCGGACAGCGGCCGGTGAGCATGCGCGTGAACACGCTGAAAAGCACCAGGGAAGAGATCGTGGGCGAACTGGACGCGGCCGGCATTGCCTGGCATGAGGTCCGGTGGTATCCGGATGCCCTGGTACTGGAAAATGTGCGCGAGGAAACGGTCATGCAGCTTCCCATGTACACGGAGGGCCGGATATACCTGCAGAGCCTTTCCGCCATGATCCCGCCGCTGGTGCTGAAGACGAAGCCGGGGGATTCCGTGCTGGACATGGCGGCAGCGCCGGGCGGCAAGACCACGCAGATCTGTGCGCTCGCCGGCGGCCGGGTGACCGTGACCGCCTGCGAGCGGGATCATGTGCGCGCCCAGCGCCTGGCGTATAACCTGCGCCTGCAGGGCGCCAAAAGCGCGACCGTCATGGAGGGCGATGCCCGTAATCTGAATGATCTGTTCCGGTTTGACGCGGTGCTTCTGGACGCGCCCTGTACAGGCTCGGGCACGCTGCAGCTGGATGTGGAAACGGAAGACCGGCGCATGGAAGCGGGCTGGGTCCGGAAAATCCAGACAACGCAGCGCGGTCTTCTGAAAAAGGGACTCTCCGTGCTGCGCGCGGGCGGGTCCATGGTCTATGCCACCTGCTCGGTGCTGCGCGGCGAGAACGAGGACGTGCTGGACTTTGCCCTGAATCAGGGGTATGCGGAACTGGTCCCGCTGGATGCGGACTGGGGGCACCTGAACCTGCTGCCGTCCAGCCGGAAGGGAACGCTGACCATCTGCCCGGACAGCCTGTTTGAGGGCTTCTTCGTGGCGGCTCTGCGGCGCACGGACAAGCCCATGCCGCAGCAGGAATCCGGCAGCAGCCGCGGAAGAAAACGTCGGTAACATGGAACGGAGGGCAGCAGGCATGATCTTTCAGAATATCTGCTTTCATAATGTGGAACAGATGATTCCCTTTGAGGACGGGTGGAAGATGGCCCGGCTTCCGGAACACGTCATGAACTGCGTCAATGAAGGCATCCGCAGCCGCACCGGGACGTTTTCCTCCGGCGTGGAGCTGCGCATGCGCCTGAAAGGCGAAAAGGCCGTGGTCCGTCTGCGGGCCCTGCCCATCGAGGAGGCGCAGGTGGGCTTTGTGTACTACGGCTCTTTCCAGGGCGGATGGCAGGTTTCATCCTTTGTGATCGGAACGGAGAGCACGTCTGTATCGCTTGTGCCCCCGGCGGAGCCCGCGCGCCTGCGGGAACTCACGCAGGAAGGCGGACTGCCTTTCTGTCCGGACCTGATCCGTCTGGTGCTGCCCTACGGCACCTGTGTGTTCCTGGGCGTGGACGGCGAGGTGGAACCGCCGAGGCCGGGGGATGAACCTGGGATAACCTATCTGGCGTACGGGTCGTCCATTACCCACGGAAGCCTGGCACTGGATACGCCGCATACCTATCCCTTCCGGATTGCGCAGGAGCTGAAATGCGATTATCTGAACCTGGGGTTTGCGGGCACGGCGCACCTGGAAAAGGAAATGGCCGAGTACATTGTTGCCCGCAGGGACTGGGACTTTGCGTCCGTGGAAATGGGCGTCAACATGCTGGGCACGTTCAGCGAGGAAGCGTTTGAACAGCGCGTTAATGACTTTACCCGGATCCTGGCAGATGACGGGCGCCCGGTGTTTGCCACCGGCATGTTCCGTATGGGGCATGAGTCGGAAAAGGCGGAGCATTTCCGGGACATCGTGCGAAAATATGCAGGAGAGCGGCTCATCTTTACGGAGGGCACGGACCTGCTTGGCAGTCCCTGGGATGTGTCCGCGGACCTGGTGCACCCGTCTATACAGGGCGTGGAAGGCATCGCCCGAAAATGGTCGGACATTATGCGCAGGCATCTGAAGAAATAAAAGCATACGCAAAAGAGGCGCTCTTCCGTGATCGGAAAAGCGCCTCTTTGCGTATGCTCAGGAACGGAGCTGACCGCCCTGGCGGCGGACAAATTCCACCGGATCAATATGCCTGAGAAGCGTGTTGTGTACGCTCTTGCGGGAAAATGCGACCGTGAGGTCCGGGCTTTCAGCGGAGCCGCAGCGCACATTCACGCAGGTAACGGGCAGGACCGAGAACAGGTCCCGGGCGGAGCGCAGGGCAATGCCGCACAGATAGGCGTCATATACCGTGCCCGCGCTGCGCGCGTCCTCGGGCAGGGCGTCAAAGGTGATCTGTACTGTGTCCGCGGAAACGGCTTTCACCGAAATATGATGCGCGTAGGGCCTCAGGTCGTCCAGCGGGCGTATGGTCTGAAGCACGGCGCGGTAGGCCGCAAGGTCGCCGCTGAGCACGGCCTCCGCCTTTTCATGCAGGAACGCGCGGCGCTCGGCGGACATGCCGTCCAGACCGCTGCCGGTGCCGTTTAGGTAATCCGTCCAGTCAATGGTCTCGTCCGCGGTCTGCCACATGGCCTCAAAGGTGGGCAGCTGCTTCTCCTTTTCCCCGCAGAAATAGGAAA
>CACYNZ010000293.1 GCA_902775835.1 uncultured Eubacteriales bacterium
TGATGGTGGCTGCGGCGGCTGTGACCAGTGAGCGCGGACCATTCGGCGTTACCGTGATGGAGCACGGCAAGGACTACTTTACCGATAAGGCACCGTTTACCACCATGGCACAGCTGGAAAAAGCCAGGGAAACCGTGAAAAAGACGGGGAAGAAGTACATGGTCTATTATTCCGAGCGTCTGCACGTGGAAGGCGCTATAATGGCCGGTTACATGGTGGATGCCGGGGAGATCGGAAAGGTTATCAGCGTATCCGGGTTCGGACCGCACCGCCTTCAGGCACCCACCAGGCCGAAGTGGTTCTTTGAAAAGGAAAAGTACGGCGGAATTTTATGTGATATCGGAAGCCATCAGATTGAGCAGTACCTGCATTTCGCCGGCGAGGAAGACGCGGAAGTGCAGCTGGCCCGGATCGGGAACTATGCGCATCCGGAGTACCCGGAACTGGATGATTTCGGTGACTGCTCGCTGACGGGTAGGAACGGGACCACCAACTATTTCCGTGTGGACTGGTTTACCCCGGATGGCCTGAGGACCTGGGGCGACGGACGCACGCTGATTCTCGGCACGGAAGGATTCATTGAGATCCGCAAGTATATCAATCTGGCTGCTCCGGAAGAAGGCGGAAACCACGTTTTCCTAGTCAACGGCAAGGGTGAACAGCACATTGATGCCACCGGCATGACCGGATATCCGTTCTTCGGAGGCCTGATCCTGGACTGCCTGAACCGTACGGAAAAGGCCATGACCCAGGCGCATGCCTTCAAGGCTGCCGAGCTGTGCCTGAAGGCGCAGGAAAAGGCCGTGATGGTCACCGCCTGATGAGTACCTTTTCCCGGAAATACGGACTGTCTGCTCTTTTGGCAGGCAGTCTTTTCCTTTACATGTGTCCGGTCAGGTGAGCAGTTTTTGTCCTGCATGTTTTCCAAAAACCAGAAAATTAGATTGGACAATCCGGCCCCTGATATTCTATAATACCTCCTGTGAATCCGGACAGAACAAAAATGACTTGAATCCGGAAGAAATATTTTCCAGAATCACTGCCATCCCTTTCTTTTTTCCGTATAAAAAGGTGAAAGCCTTATGAAAGGAGCGATCGCAATGGAGAGCAAACTGAGAAAACTCTTCGATTTCCAGAAGTTTGAGGGAAATTCGGACCTGCAGCAGGTGATTGATTCCGTTCATGCGCGCTATCAGAAGCGTGAACTGAGCATGGATGAGATGGACATGGTCTTTGCAGCAGGACAGCCGGAGCTGCCCGTGAAGAAAGATAACGAAAAGAACCATGGCGAGCATTGATGCAGCACAGGTCTATGCGGAATACAGGGACAAGGTGATGGCTTATATCCGGGCGAGGATCAGAAGCAGTGCGGATGCGGAAGATCTGTGCTCGGACGTGTTTGAAAAGGTGTTCCGGAATCTGGATACCTTTGATGATACCAAGGCCCGGGTGGGCACCTGGATTTTCTCCATTACGCGCAATACTGTGATTGACCATTTCCGCAGGACGCGGCCCACGGAAGAGCTTGATGAAAACATTCAGGATGATTCCGAAGTGGAAGGGCACCTGCTGGAAACAGAGAACCTGAGTGAGCTGGCCGCAGCCCTGCGCAGGCTTCCTCAGCAGCTGATGGACATTATTGTCCTGAGGTATTATGACGGAAAGCCGCTGACGGAAATCGCCGAGATGATGAATCTGAGCTACGGCGCCGTCAAGCTCCGGCATCAGAACGCACTGCTGCTTCTGCGTGAGTATATGGGCGAATAAAGTATGACAGCCTTCTGTCTGAAAAGGACAGAGGGCTTTTTTCTGCCTGAAACAGGAACGGACTGAGGCTATGAGCTATTTTCCTGGCCCTGGGCGGTCAGAAAACAGGCCTGCCTGGCATGTGCTGCAGGGTGCCTGACAGGAGCCGAAAAAAACTTTTCAAAAATTTTCGGGTTTCCACTGCCACCTCTGAAAGTCGCGCGTATCAACTAGTGTCAGGCGGATGGAGCCTGAACGAAAAGAAACGACCCCTGCATGGCAGGTTCATGGAAAGGAAGGCAACCATTATGAAGAAGCTTATCGCAATCGTACTCGTCATTCTCTCTCTGACCAGTCTTATGATTCCCGCCCTGGCAGGCGCCGAACCCGTTCAGAATGTTTCCATGTGGGTCAACTGCAGCAACGGCAAGACCCTGAATGTCCGCGATGCGGCATCCACTGCCGGACATGTCCTGTATCGTCTGGAGTGCGGTACGCGGGTGGAGATTGTGAAGAGCATGCCCGCACCCAAGGGCTGGGCTTATGTGGAGCCCGAGGGATACAGCAACGGCGGTTATGTCATGACCAAGTTCCTGGTGGCCAGCCAGCCCGGAAAGTATGAAATCACCGAGCGCGAAGACAACTTCCGCACTGTTACGCCCTACACCGTGACCGCCAAGGCACTGAGCCGCCGTACGGACAGCAGCGTGGGACTGCGCGTACAGCCCAACAAGACGGCCCGTGAAATCCGCCGCCTCATCGCCGGCGATGTGCTGCAGGTGATTGCCCGCGGCAAGACCTGGAGCCAGGTGATTGATCTGACCACCGGACAGACCGGCTATATGGCCAACGATTACATGATCCGGAACTGACAGAAGCGTTTCAGACGCTCCCGGAATAACGAGAAACAAGGCCCGAAGATCCGGGCGTTTACATAGAGATGAAAGTTGAGAAGAACCCGCCGCCGGTTTCAAGCCGGAGGCGGGTTCTCTGCATATGCATGACTCTACGCGTACTTTCTGTAGTAGCTGGGTGTGACGCCGTATTTTTTCTTGAACGCATCCTTGAAGTAATTGCTGTCGGAAAAACCGCAGCGGAAGGCTATGGTGGTGATGGAATCCCGGGTGGAGCGCAGTTCCAGCGCCGCGTGATGCAGCCGGATGAAGACCAGGTATTCATGCAGTCCGATACCGGCGGCTTCATGGAACTTACGGCTTAAATAGTTGGGACTGAAGCCCACGGCATTGGCCACGTCCCTGGATGTGATGGAGTGCATGTAGGAGTCCGAAATGAACCGTGCGGCACGGATGATCTGTTGGTCCGTGGTGTGGATGTCCAGCGGGGCATCCCCGAGAAAGGTGGCCAGACGGCCGAATAGCAGAAGGAGTTCCTGCAGGCACAGACGCTGCATGGGCGGGGAGTAGGAGTCACGCATCCGGGATTCTTTCAGAATGCGGCCAAGACAGTCGTGCACCTGCTCCATATGCCCTTCCGGGATCTGAAACACGCGCACTTTCTCGAGAAACGACCGGCCGTCAGGAAGAAGATCAAGGACTGCATCATCCGCATCCGTCGGAGAAAAATACAGGGCCGTGCGCCGGCATGTGCCGAACAGGTATCGGGTGTAATGCAGCTTCATGGGTGGAATCAGGAGAAAATCCCCGGCATGCAGGTCGTAGATTTCTTCATCCAGAAGAAAACGGCAGGATCCGGTTTCCACATGGAAAACTTCCACCTGATTATGGCAGTGGGAGTCCAGCATGGCAAAACCGGCATTGCGCAGGGCAGTGGATACATGGATGCCCTCCGGAACCGGGTCCGGCAGGGTATGCGGCTGCTTCAACGCGTACACCTCCTGTTCGGGGAGTGGTGAAAAAACAGTATTTCATGGAAATTATAGGGGAAAAACCATGGAATTACAAGAAAAACTGTACTACAGTCCACACTTGCTACACATTTCCCCAAAGTTTCGCGAAGGCGAGGAAAGGCAAGCGAATGTTGGAACAGATCAAGTGGCTGTGGAGCAATATGGACAGAGTCAGCCGGATCCGGCACATCACTGCCATGTGCATCAGTGTCGTATCCTGTGTCATACTGCTGGTGAACCCGGCACTAAGTCAGCGGCTGATTGATGACGTTATCATCCCGCAGAACCCGGACCCCCTTATGGGCATCCTGATGCTCATGCTGGGCATGAAGCTCCTGAGGGAAGGCATGCGCTATCTCATGGTGGTGTTTCTTGAAAAGGATGCCCAGAGCGTGATCTATACGCTGCGCTGCAAGCTCTTTGAAAAGCTGCAGTACAATGACATGCGCTTTTTCGATCTGCACCGCTCCGGAGATCTCATGACCCGGATGAGTGCGGACCTGGACTGGTGCCGTCATTTCCTGAGCTACATCGACTACAGAATTATTGATGCCACGTGCACCTTCCTGTTTGCGGGCATTTACCTGCTGACAGTGAACTGGAAGCTGACACTGATTCTTCTGGCCATTACGCCGGCGCTGCTTGTAATCACCAAGCTGTTCTCCAAGCATGTGCGTCCGCGCTTTGTGGCCATGCGTGAGCGTCTGTCCGACATGAATGCGGCGGCCCAGGAGAACATTGCCGGCAACCGCGTGGTGAAGGCGTTTGCCCGCGAGGAATATGAAAAGGAACGGTTTGAGAAGAAGAACCACGCGTTCATGGATTCGCATCTGCGCATCAACAAGCTGTGGCTGACCTTCTTCCCGATGATCGAAATCCTGGCCAATGCCATGATGCTGGTCACCATTTTCCTGGGCGGCGTGTTCATCATCCGCGGGGAAATGACGCCGGGGCAGCTGGCCATTTACACGGGCCTGAGCTGGGCACTGGCGAACCCCATGCGTGAACTGGGCAACCTGATCAATGACCTTCAGCGCTTTTCCACGTCTGCGGCCAAGGTCATGGAGCTGCAGTTCGGAAGGCCGTCCATTGTGGATCCAACGGATCCGGTGGAGCACGAGCGGGTGAACGGCAGAATTGAGTTCGACCATGTGAGCTATACCGTGGAAGGAAAGCACGTGCTTCAGGACGTGAGCTTTTCCGTGGAAAGCGGA
>CACYNZ010000294.1 GCA_902775835.1 uncultured Eubacteriales bacterium
GATGGCGCTGGTCGCGCCGCCCATGGTGACGCTGGCGCCTTCAGGGATCAGTTCCAGGGCAATCCTGCGTGCCTCTTCAGCATCCTTTGCATAGTATCCTGTCATATTCCTTGACGCAAGTCCGCGGATCACTTTCTCCGCTAGAATCTCATTGCGCTTTGCCAGCATTTCCTGCATATTCAGCCGCCTCCCATTCTACTGCTGCTTTATTGCCCGGCTTTTCCGGGCAGAGATTCTCCACTGATTGTAAAACAATCCACTGCGTGCCTGCAATCCCCTCCTGTGAAATTCCCCCGCTCCAATTGATTTTATGGCCCGCACAAAGTATACTCAGTTTCCAGTGGTCACCCGGCAAAGACCATGTATCCCATAATCAGCAGGTTCCCTGCCGGAGAAAACATGCTGCGCGGAAGGAAGTTTTTCAGCCTTGAAGACACCGATTAACGCCAAAACACTGAAACAGCATTTTGCCTATTCCAAATGGTATTATATCCTTCTGGTCATCGGACTGTTCTTTTTCTGGAACCTCTTTTATACGGTCACAGAACCCAGAACCCCGGATGATCAGAAGGTGGACATCTACATCTATGGCTTCGCTCAGCAGGAACAGCTGGAAACCTACATGGAAGGCATTCATCAGTCCAAAATGCCGGAGATGAAGGAGATCAACTGCCTGTACGTGACGCCGGATGAGTCCTCCGGTCCCATGGTGCTCAGCACCCATGTGGCGGCAGGCGAAGGCAACCTGTTCATGCTCCCCCGCGATCTGTTCCAGAGCTATGCCGCCCAGGGCATGTTTGTCTCACTGGATGACATGGACGGCATTGTGGACATGTGCGAACAGGCCGGGCTGAATATCGAACGCGGCTGGAGAAAGAATCAGGAAACCGGCGAGCGTCATCTTTACGGCATCCCGGTCAATACCATGAAAACGCTTGGATCCATGGTCTACTCTTCCGGAGAGCTGTATATCAGCATGCGCGACTACAACACCAATCCGGACTATTCCGAGCTGATGCTGCGCACCATTCTCGAGGATGCTTTCAGCGAAGGTGCGGAAACCGCCGTGGAGCCGGTTCCTTCTGCCGAGCCCGAGTCCCAGCCCTGAGTTTTTTTCATCCGTCGGGAACAAAATGCCGTCATGTTTCGTCTACTCATATGTAAACCATATGAAAGAGGTGGAAACATGACCGACATTCTTGTGCTCGACCCCTGTACGGAGCAGGCGCTTTCCCTGGTAAACGCCCTGAAAAGCAACGGCCTGGACTGCAGACATGCATCCACAGCCAAAGAAGGAACGACACTGATTGCGAAAAAGACCCCGGATCTGGCGGTCATGAGCGTGCAGCTGTTCTGGAGAGACTGCCGCGATATTCTGCATCGGCTTGAGAAAAAGAAAACCCCGGTTCTGTTCATATCCTGTGCGTCCGGCAATGAATCCCATGTCCGCAGTCTTTATCACGGGCCCTGTGCGGTCATGCCGGAAGGTATTCAGGAAGAGGATATCGTTTCCCTCTGCCAGACCCTGCTTCATGCCTGTCCCGGCATTCTCTGCAGCGGCGGCCTTCGGATGGATGTGGACCGCAGAACCGTCACGCTCAACGGAAGCCAGAAGACCCTTACAGCTCAGGAGTTTGAGCTTCTCCGATCGCTGATGCTCAAGCCCAATGAAATCCTTTCCCGTGAAGAACTCCTGCGCACGGCCTGGGGGTTTGAAGCCATGGGCATCACCCGGACCGTGGACGTACATATTCAGCGCCTGCGCCGCAAGCTCGGCCGGGACCTGATTGAAACCGTCTATCAGGCAGGCTATCGGCTCACAACCGCCTGAAATGCGCTTTGCGCACATGGAAAAATGGTGCAGCTCAGGTTGCATCATTTTTCTTTTTCTTCTCCCTATGCCCACCCGCCGCTTGCATGCATCCCCCAACCGGCCTATTCTCACATGGAAAGGAGACAGGGAAATCACCGGCAGGCCATGCCGCCTCTTTCCGCCACGATTTCCTCCACATGCCTATGAACCTTCATCAGTATGAGCATCAGATCGTGCAGATCCATGACCGCTCCGGCAGGATCTTTACCGGGATCCCGGACAGTTTTCCCCCTGAATACGGCCTGCACTAATTCGGCCGTGACGAGGAAAGCCTGCGTCTTGGCATAAATCAGATATTTGAAAGCGATATTGCCGGCATTGGTGTGCTGCCGGATATGAAAATCCTGCACGCTGTGGAGCTCTGGCAGCAGGCCGGAGCCTACTATGTCCGGATCCAGGCCATGGCAAAGAAGCATCATATCACACTCCGGCAGGAATTCGACATGCATGACACCCCGGAAACAAAGTACATCGTAATCACTGACAGGGATTTTCCGATTGCCACGGCCCGGATGTATCCGCTGGATCATGAGCGCGTGATGATCGGAAGAGTGGTTGTGCTTCCGGAATACAGACATCAGGGGATCGGAAGCATGACCGTCCTGGCCTGCGAATCCTGGGCTGCAGAACTTGGGTTCACACTGGCTGTACTGGAAAGCCGTGACAACAAAACCGGGTTCTATGAGCAGCTCGGCTATGAAATCTGTGCCGAATCAGAGCAGGGAGAAACCTTCCGGTGCATCCGCATGGAGAAGGAACTCATCTGATCCATGGAAAAAGGCGCAGACAGCTGTCCTGCCTGCGCTATCCATTTTCTTGCTATCCTGATGGTTCCTTACAGTCCGACTTCTCCCCAGCTGACCGTGGAAATATCCAGCGGCAGCCCAAGTTCGAACATCAGTTCCACCGTTTCCGGCATCAGAGAATAGGATACCTCCACATAATCACTCTGCACCCTGAGACGGAGTCTCACCTGCCCGAACTCGGCAATCTCGCTGAGTTCTTTCTTTTTGGAAATCAGTTTTTTCAGAAGCCCTCCGAGAATATCATCCCTGCCCTGGGGATTTTCCAGCTGCGTAATCAGAATCCATTCGTCCTCATTGGCAATGATCTCCGGAAGGCGATTGAGAAGGTCGCCCTTATGAATCACCCGGGTGGGCTGCATATCCAGCATGCCGCTGATCTTATCCATGTCCATCCCGCTGCCGGTAATCATGAGTGCAAATGTTGAACGGCTGATTTCTCCACGTTTTGCCATGCATGTCCCTCCGCTCTGTGTACTTTTCCAATAACCTGTACATCTATTGTAACCCAGGACATCCGCTTCTGCAATCCCCGTTCGCTGACATCAGCCATTTCCCATGGTGCTCGGAATCTCAGAGGCATAGATCCAGCCGGTGGCACCGCGGAGACTCACCAGGAGCCATTTGCCCATCTGCCGGATAATGGGAAGCTGCGTTCCCGCCACCAGCAGTCCCACCTTCTTGGCGGATGTATCATTCCAGGCATACACCGGTGTGGACTTTTCCGTCACATAATAGGACGGATTCACCAGAAGGTAGTCATCCAGTGCCCATCCTGCGCTGGGGCCGTTTTCCGTCAGATAGCATTCCCACCATCCGTTTATGGGATTGGTCACCGTCACCGTTGTGCCGTAGCTCAGGCGGGTTACCACCTTTGCCCGGGTATCCGCGGCTTCACGGATGGAAATCCGCTCCGACAGCACCACGGCCTGATAGCCGGTCTGCCCCTCACCGTAAGGCGGAATAATCTCTGCCCCGGCAATTCCACTCACCAGAACAAGGCAGAGCACCATCACCACAAGTGCGGCTTCTCAGACCAACTACACTCTTGCTCTTGAGAACAAGGCCAATGAGCCTGTGAATGTGGCGCTTGAGTTTGTGAACAACGGTGATGACTTTGTGGGAAAGAATGGTCAGATCATCCCTAAGGGCTCCACTTTCTATCTGATCGGACAGCTGAATCCACAGGAGACTGCAGCAGGTGCTGTCACCCAGCCTACAGGCAAGACTATCTCCAATGTGTTCCTGCAGGACTACATGACACTCGCCAACTTCTCATTCCAGTCGGGTAAGAGCGAAAGCCAGCTCGCAGAAAACGAGAAGAACGGGGTGGGCCTCGGCTCCGCCACCAACACCATCCCAGACCTCCGCACTCCAACCATGGAGCTCGGTCTGAGCGTGAACCTCACTTGGGAACAGGGTCTCACATTCAATGTCGGACTCTAATTCACTCATTATCCTATTTGGGAGTGTGCCTCGCGCACACTCCCAAATTCCAACTCCCTCTCTGCTTTGTGCCGATGACCTCCTGGCCGCTCTTCCGGGCAATAATAAGGTCTGTATTTTCAAAATTATCCAACAATGAAAGTGAAAAGTCTGTTTACCTGCCTCGCAGTCATACTGCTCACCGTCGTCTCCGTCTGCTCATGCGACAACTATCTCGGCATCGACGATGACCTTGACGACTGTGGTTATAACTACAACATCACCTATAGGCTCAACCTCATCACCAATATGGATGAGGAGATTGACTATGTGCTGTATGCTCCTGCCGACGCCTACGTGAAAGAAGCGCTGCGGACGGAGTGGGGAAAGATATTCCGAGAGTACGGAAACGACCTCAACCTTTCATTCTACCATGGCGCGCAAAGCGAACGTGCGTTTGAGGAGACCCACCAGATGAATGCGCGTGAGGCCTCCTACACCATCTATCTTGAAGAGAAAACATATCGGAACCTCGCCATCGCCAACGTTGGACAGGACCCCGCAGTGGAATCCGACAACATGGATAACGCCACCACCGCCACCCTTCAGACCGCTGGAGGTGAAGCCATGCAGAGCCACACTGCCGGTATCTTCACTGGGCGTGCCGACCTGAACGCCACAGC
>CACYNZ010000295.1 GCA_902775835.1 uncultured Eubacteriales bacterium
AAAATCCGGAAGGTGCTGGGGGCACTTCCGGATGTACAGGTGTATACGGAACCGGACATGGAGGATATAGTCGTGTGGCGCAGGCTGCTTCATGCCGGCGAGCTCCGGCTTCCGCTGGCTGTGGCCGTTGACCGGGAAGGGCAGGGACTGTTCGCGTTTGTGAATTATCATGTGGGATCCGTGATGGAACTGATCGGCATACTGAACGGGGAGGAAGCGTATGGACAATAAGAAGTGGTTCAAGGAAGCCGGGTATGGCATGATGGTCCACTGGGGACTGTATTCCGTGCTGGGCGGACAGTATAAGGGTAAAATTGCGAGGCCGTATGCGGAATGGATCCAGTCCCGGTTCGCCATTCCGAAGGCGGAGTATGAACAGCTGGCCGGTGTCTTCAATCCCATCTGCTTCAATGCGGAGGAATGGGTGCTGCTGGCAAAGCAGGCGGGCATGAAGTACGTGGTGGTGACCAGCAAGCATCACGACGGGTTTGCCATGTATCATTCCAGAGCCGACCGCTACAACGTGGTGGACGCCACGCCCTTCGGCCGGGATGTGATCGCGGAGATCGGGGAAGCCTGCTACAAGCATGGCCTGAAGCTGGGCCTGTACTATTCCCAGGATCTGGACTGGCACGAAAAGCACGGCGGCGGATATCTGTCCAATCATATGAAGTGCTGCGGCGTGACCTGGGACAACAGCTGGGATTTTCCGGATCCTGCCGAAAAGGATTATTCCATCTGCTTTGAAAACAAGATCATGCCCCAGGTGGAAGAGATTCTGACCGGATACGGGGATCTGTGCCTGATCTGGTTTGACGTTCCTATGACTCTGAAGGAGGAGCAGAGCAGGCGGCTGTATGAGGCCGTGAAGAAGTACCAGCCGGATGCGCTGGTGAATTCCCGGCTCGGAAACGGAGCCTATGACTATGTCTCCCTGGGCGACAATGAGATCCCGGAAAAGATTCCCGTGGACGCGGCGGGCGATCTGAATTCGTGCGACGGCTTCAAGCCGAGTCCCTACGGTCTGTATGAGACGGCGGCCACGCTCAATGACACCTGGGGATTTTCCGCCTATGACCAGAACTGGAAATCGCCGGAGCAGATACGGTCCATTCATCAGCACCTGAATGGCCTGGGTATCAATTATCTGCTGAATGTGGGGCCGGATCATCTCGGCCGGATTCCCGCCCCTTCCAGGGAGATTCTTTTGAAATCGGTCCTCTGAACATGTGGGACATTAGCCGAAAAGAATGCTTTTCGGCTCTCCAATGAGCCTGACGGAATACCGTTGAGATGATACCGACTGGCCTTGCATTTCTGGCTCATGCTGCCAATTGTGTATTGACAGATTTCCTGTGGCTGTAATCTTATGTCCTTCCTACATCACCTCGTTCCGCATGAAGGTTCGCCTGAGTGCGGATTTTTTCATGGCTTGGTGAAAAAACTGGACATGAAGGCCGATCGTACCTGCAGGCCTGGCTCAGGTTGCAGATTGTATGTGGTTGTCTTTGGAATGCAGCTATATCGCATCTTCGCCTGTTTCCGGAGAAAAAATGTGATCAATAATCATTTTATCGCCGGAAAAAATGTATTTGATTCACGTTTTTTCGCCGATAAATCTTGCGCTTCCGTCTTCCATTGGCTATACTTCTGCCGTGAAGGGATGTGAGGACGGATGGAACGAACACTGATGCAGGAACTGTTTCGCTGGAAAGATGATGAACATCGAAAACCGTTGATTCTCTGGGGAGCCAGGCAAGTTGGAAAAACCTGGCTGATGAAGGAATTTGGAAAGACCTGTTTTTCGAATTCTGTATACATCTCCTTCTATAACAACAGGAGAATGGCTTCCATTTTTGATCAGGATTATTCTGTTCCACGGATTATTCAGGCGCTGGAGATCGAGCTGCATGTCAGGATTGATCCCCGGGATACCATTTTGCTTTTCGATGAAGTGCAGCATGCGCCAAGGGTCGTGGAATCACTGAAATATTTTCAGGAAGAAGCTCCGGAATATTATGTGATCGCCGCGGGTTCCCTGCTGGGCGTGGCGATTCATGAAGGAATCTCCTTCCCCGTTGGGAAGGTGGATGAGCTGCGGCTGCATCCATTGAGTTTTCAGGAATATCTTATGGCAAGGTCGGAATCACGGTTGGCCGCCTTCCTGACTGACTGGAGGAATCCCGAAATCACCCTTTTCCAGGATCGGTACATCGAGCTCTTACGGGAGTACATGATCGTCGGTGGAATGCCGGAAATTGTGGATCGATTCTGCCAGGAGCAGGATTACAACAAGGTTCGGGAGATGCAGCTGAGCATACTGAGCCAGTATGAGGGTGATTTTGGCAAGCACGTGTCGCCGGCGCTGCTGCCCCGGATCCGGATGGCGTGGAATGCGATCCCCATGCAGCTTGCCAAGGAAAACAAAAAGTATTTCTTTGGGCAGATAAAACGCGGATCCCGAATGAAAGATTTTGAACTGGCCATCCAATGGTTGAAAGATGCCGGACTGGTACATCTGGTGAACAAGGTGGAGAAGCCGGCCATGCCTCTGAAAAGCTATATCGATTTGTCAGCCTTCAAGCTGTTTGCGATCGATATCGGGCTTCTAGGCGCACTGAGCGAGCTGGATGTGAACAGCGTTCTGTACGGAAATGATATCTTTGTGGAATTTAACGGTGCATTTACTGAACAATATGTTCTCCAGCAGCTGATCGCCACGACGCCGTATACGCCGTATTACTATGCAGGTGAAAAGTCTACCTATGAAACGGATTTCCTGATTCAGAAGGGACGGGATATTCTTCCTGTAGAAGTGAAAGCAGAAACAAACCTGCGATCCAAAAGCGCCCGTTTTTATTATGATAAATTCCACCCTGCCTATGTGATCCGTACGTCAATGTCCGGTTCAGCCGATCAGGGGTGGATTCGAAATATACCGCTGTGGGCAATCCAGAGCATTTCTTCGTAATGCAATTTGGATATGATGCTTTATATGAATAGCTCAAGGAAAAAGAAATTATCAAACATCAGAACCAGAAGTCTACGAAGCATTTAGGATCCATTCATCAGCACCTGAATGATCTGGGCATCAATTATCTGCTGAATGTGGGGCCGGATCATCTCGGCCGGATTCCCGCCCCTTCCAGGGAGATTCTTTTGAAATCGGTCTTCTGAACATGTGAACGGTGAGACATCAGCCGAAAAGCAGGAAACAGTGTGCTTTTCGGCTTTTTCAATGGCTTGGCGGGATTGATGCTGACCATACCGGCAGGCCTGGCTCAGGCCGCGAATTGTGTGGATGTTTTTGAACCGCAGTCGTGTTTCCTGCGATCTGTACGGATTTAGGCCTGTGACACACATTGTATCGTGACGTGTCACGCTGTGTCGTGTATATCAATACTGGGGGAGTGCTGCGAGATGAGAATGTATACGGTGGTTATGCTGTCCCGCGGCCCTGTCGGTCTTCCGCGCCTTGCGAAAGGGAAAAGCAGTCGCTGCCAACAAACAAATTCATGTCTTGTCTGAGAAACAATGGATTGGCGGCTGTAGATGGACAGACAGCCCTTTTTCACTGTCTTTATCATGCTTTGTGGATTTCTTATTCCCTGCTGGCGTCTCAGACTATCGGAGAAGGAAGAAACCCTTTTCTCACCCCCGTTACTTTTTGCAGCTTTGACAGTATGATGAGCAAATAGATGACAAACAGAGCCATTCCGGAGTAATCCAGAAAGGCTCCGACAGGATGATATCCTGTAAACAGAAAAGTGCTCCCTTGAGGGAGCAGAATGCAGGATGATTCCTTCTTGCGGCTTTCAACCGCATGACTCGAAAATATCAGATGAAAAATATTTCCCCAATGTGACTGGGAGGAATGCGGATTCAAAGATAGCGCTGACAGAAATCAGCTGGAGACATGATATCCTGATCGGCCGGGTAATGAGCAAGGTTTCCGGAAATCAGGATCGCGTGGCAAAACTTGGCAACTTCATAGAATTTCCGGTCGGTTTCATCACGTTCAAATAAGACATCCGGGATGGGGTCAGCGATGACAGAAATACCATTCTTGGTTAACGGGTCAAGAACAGCATTGATTTCCCATTCGGTGAACTTGAACTTGGGGTAATGAAAAGCACGGTCATATTCTTCAAGAATGCGGTAGTCGTAGCATACGGTGAACTTCCGGGAGAAAACTGCGTTGAGGATGCGGCTTGCATTACGTCCAGGCGACCAGGCGGCAGAAATTAGAATATTGGTGTCAAGGACGATGTTCATGGCAGCCTCCGTTCCTGGCTTCGTCAATCAGGGATTCAATATCCTCGTCTGACATAAAGCCCTCGCGGGCGGCTCTGCGGCGCATGCTGTTAAGAGCAGTCATTGCTTTTGCCTGACGAACTGCCTGAACAATTTCATCAAAACTTCCTTCGGGAATATCTATCATGAGGGCAGAAGGTCTGCCGTTATTCGTTAGTACAACCTCATCGCCGCGTTTAACATGTTTGAGCAAGAATTCCCCCAGCTTCTATAAGTGGCGGGATGAATTGCCAGGGATGGTCATATGATCTTCCCATCAATTCTTATGAAAACGTGACACTTCTGTTCTGACCATAGACACATGACAGAAAATTTTTTGTTTTGCGGTGAAAACACTGCAAAACAGCAGGGTGAGACACTTGCTGTGCATCAATCAATATGATATTGTAATAGTGATCAGACCAGTCAAAGAAAGAGGTGGAGACCACATGGACAGATATGATCATAAC
>CACYNZ010000296.1 GCA_902775835.1 uncultured Eubacteriales bacterium
TATCCTGCATGGCACATGTGACGGACCGGAGAAACCAGGTGAGCTGGACAGCATCCTTTACGGCCGGCGAGAACATTCTGGACCTGAAGATTTCGGACATGACCGGACGCGCGGGATTCGCGCTGAAGCTGCTCCGGGATCACGACGCTCTGGCATGGGGCAGCCTGGAATCTGTACAGCACGGAGAAGTGACCCGGTTCGTGTATGACGGGGAAAAGCTGAATATTGTGACGCCCGGGCTTCACGCCACGGTGACAGGGGAAATGGAATCGGATCACGCCTATGTGCTCACTGTGCATCCGGAGAACCTGCAGGACAGCCGGGACGCGCACGCAAGGCTTGAGTATTCGGGTGAGGAAGGAAACTTTGCCGTGACAGGCTCGGTCACGAACCCGGACGGTCAGGAAGAGCTCAGCATGCAGTTTGTATGCGAGCCGACGGACGGAATCCCGGACCGGATTTCGGAATGGGACAATATCCTTGAGCTGACGCCGGAAGTGATCATGAGCCTGGTGTCCAGATAAAAAAAGCGGGAGCCCTGAAACCGGAGAAATGCCGGTTTTCAGGACTCCCGCTTTTTCTGCATCTTTTTCTGCGTATATCAGGCGTCCCCGGTGATCCAGGGCACCAGGATGGAAATGAGACAGCCGGTCTGCGTGTCCCCGATCGTGACGCCGTAGGGCTTTCCGACGCGCGCATGGCGGGCTGCGAGATGCCCGTGATCATCAACTCGGGCAGCGGAAACCAGGGGATTACGGTGTTGGTGCCGGTGGTGGTCTACGCGGAGCATCTGGGGGTACCGCAGGAAGTGATGATCCGGGCGCTGGTACTATCCAATCTCATCGCGGTCCATGAGAAGAGCTCCATCGGATGCCTGTCCGCCTGCTGCGGCGCCATATCCGCCGGGTGTGCCAGCGGGGCAGGGATTGCCTTCCTCTACGGCGCGGACCTTGGCGTGATCGAAAAGACGGTGGTCAACAGCCTGGCCATTCTTTCGGGCGCCATCTGTGACGGCGCCAAGCCCAGCTGCGCCGCCAAGATCGCGTCGGCGGTGGACGCGGCCGGGGATTCCGGGGCGGGGAAGGGATCGTCAGGAAGGGTGTGGAGCCCACCATAGCCAGTATCGGCCGGCTTGCGCGGGACGGGATGCGGTCCACGGATGAGGAAATCCTGCGGATCATGATATCCAGATAGGACCGGGCAGACGAATAGGCAAAATGAGCGGAGGAAATCCGGGATGACCGGACCGCCTCCGCTTTTTGTGTCCGCTTTCGCGGAAAACGCGGCTGAGGGACAGAATCTGTGCTTCCCGTGCACCCAAAGGGCAATTTTCCGGAAAATCATGGCACAAAGCTTGCAATTTTTCCGTTCATTGCATAGAATGCCTTTGACAGGACAGCGTTGAGAGACCGAAAAAAGCTGAATAGAGTGCGGAGCGGCCGGAGAGATCATGCAAGTTTCACGCATGTCTTTTCCGGGAATATCGCTGTTTCCGAAAACGCGCCTGCCCTGTCTGCAGAAGGAGAACACGGGTTTCTGCTGTGCAGCAACATGGATGCTCCTGCGGCTCCGGCATATCCGCAGGAGAAAGGAGGATTGCAGTGACCGATACCAGAGGGCAGTTCGGAAAGCGTCAGGCGGAAGCGCGGGATACGGCCGTGGCGCCGGAAAACGCCGGAAAAGGCGGACTGCCCGGGGAAAAGAGAATTCTGAAGCCTGGAGACAACTGCGTCATCCGGACGATCTCCGTCCGGAGTTCCATGAAGATTATTTACTATCTGATGGCCGCGGACGGCCGGATTTTTCACAACGAGCAGGAAAAGTATGAGGAGATCGGCAGGGGACTGGATCCCGGCTTTGATGCTGTGCGGGATGAAATTCTTGCGTCCTGCGATCCGGAACTGGACAGCTCCCTGGAACCGGAAGCGTACATGCATTCGCTGATGGACGGGATCCGCGCCGCGGTGCTGGAGGGCATCAATCAGGAAACCGCTTCCATTGCGCCGAAGGTGCTTGTCTGGGATCTGCTGATCATCGCCTACAGTGACGGGTACTATGATCCCAGGGAGCGGAGGCTTGTGCGGTATACGGTAAAAAAGCTGGAAATCGACATTGAGCTGTTCATGAGAATGGAGATCGGGTTCCTGGAGATGATGCACCTGGACAGTGAGCTGGACTGGATCCGCACCCAGGAGCATCCGCGCCTGCAGATGAAGGCCATTGCCAGGGAGCTTGAGGCGCAGAAGACGGCCATCTTTGAGGAAATGAAGGAAATCATTGCCGGATAAGGACAGGACAGAGAATACGCATCTGTTGCGGCTATATGTCATATGTTGCACTGCCCGCGGTTTTTGGGGCGGAAAGCTTATCAGAAAGCGGACAGTCTGGTATGATGCTGTTAAGCTGCCCGCGCCTGTGCGGGAATATAACAAACAGAATCTGGGAGGTCTTTCCATGAAAAGGGCTTTGTTTCTTCTGCTGAGTCTGTGCCTCATGATGCCCGTCATTCCGGGCATGGCGGATGTGAGCACGCGCGGAGCGGACGCGTATGTGCCGCCGCTGCATGAGCTGGCCAGGGAACACGGGTTCAGAATCGGCATCTGTCTGTCCCCGAACCAGCTGGGTGACAGCCGGTACCTTGATCTTCTGAGCGGACAGTTCAACACCACCACCTGCACCAATGAGATGAAGGCCTACTCGCTTCTGGACCAGAAGGCTTCCCAGAAGAGCGAGGACGGCATGCCGCGCATGAACTTTTCCACGGCGGACCGCATGGTGTCCTGGGCAAGGGAGCACGGGGTCGGCGTGCGCGGGCACGTGCTGACATGGGACGCGTACATGACGCCCTGGTTCTTCCATGAGGACTATGACGAGAAGAAGCCGGTGGCTTCCCGTGAAGTTCTTCTTGCGCGCATGGAGAGCTACATCACCCAGACGGTCACGCACTTTGAGACGGAGTTCCCCGGCACGGTCTATTGCTGGGACGTGGTGAACGAGGCCATGGGCGACAACGCGTCCGAGTACGAGGCGGGGGACAGCTGTCATATCCGCACGGTGCGCAACGGCGCGCCCAATCCCTTCTATGAGTATGTGGGACGGGACTATGTGGCCTATTCCTTCCTCTACGCGCGCAATGCCGTGGAGCAGCTGGGCGCGGATATCCGCCTGTTCTACAATGACTACAACATGCTTTACGCGGACAAGCGCGGAGCGGCCAAATACCTGGTGGAGTGGATCAATACCTTCGCCCAGGATGAAAACGGGAATAACCGGCATTTGATCGACGGCATCGGCATGCAGGGGTACATGGGCGGATACGGCAGCCAGGGCGGATGCCTCGCGGATGACCTGATCACCAATACCCGGCAGAGCATTGAAGCCTTCGCCGGCCTCGGCATGGAAGTGCATATCACGGAAATGGCTCTGCGCAACTATGAGGAAGAGCATATCGCGGAGCACGCGGTCTTCTATGGCAGAATGTTTGACATGCTGGCCAGCGTCAATGAGGAACTGGGCAGGGATGTGCTGACCTGCGTCACCATCTGGGGCGTCAATGATGTGACGCCCAATCCCTGGAACCAGTACACCTGGAAGCTGAACGGCACGCTGGGCGGCATCCTGACGGAGAAGGGCGAGATCAAGACGTCCTTTGACGCCATGTATGACGCGCTGAAGCCCTGAACGTGATCCGGCATGGATTTTCGAAAGCCCCTGTGAATCAGGGGTTTCTTTTTTTGCATGCTTCCGGGAAATGGCCTGCGGAGGGCAGAAAAAAACCGCCCTTTGCAGAGCGGTGACAGGGATGGAATCGGATGCCCTTACAGTTCCGTGTCGCTTTCAAAGATGACGGCCTGGTCTTTCCTGCGGAATGCGGCAAAGTGCAGCCGGCCGCAGTACCCAAGCGCATCCTTGAAGGCTTTCCTGAAGTAGGGATGAACAATCATGCCAAGCGCCTCATCCGGCGCAAACCATCCCGTGTCCAGGCTCTCATCTGAAATGGATGCGATGCCGCTGACATACCTGCATCGGAACACCAGGTTGACGGTGGGCGGCAGGGGCATGCCCTCAAGCGGTCCGAAGCCGCTGCGCGTTTCCAGGTTCTGATAGACGCCGGTCAGGCACTCGGGTTCGGCGCAGATGCCGCTTTCCTCCAGAATCTCCCGTTTCAGCGCGTCCAGCACGGATTCGCCCTGTTCGATGACGCCGCCCGGGTACTCCCAGCTCCGCCGCGCCGTGCGTATGAGCAGCACTCTGCCCTCTCTGAATACCAGTCCCGCCGCTGATACAGAATGTACCGGGAACTGTCTGGATTCAAGCCAGCTGTCCATCTGAACACCTCCGTTATATTTCATGCATATCATAATGCCGGGATTCCGCAGATGCAATGGGGACCCCGCGCGGAGGAAAAAGCTTCGGAAATGGTTCAAAAAGCGTGAAAAAAGTGATACATTGACATGGTTAGACCGGATTCCGGCATCCCGCCGCGTAAGCTGCGCAGGGACAGTCAGAATAACGGGATTCCGGTGACCAGGTATCGAAGTGAACAAGGATGGATGTATCATGAAGTGTTTCCGGCGGCTGTCCGCTTTGCTGCTCTGCCTGTTTCTGCTCTGGTACGAAAAAAACAGGGAGAAATGCAGCGGAGAACTGGCAGCGATGTATCTCATTCTGTACAGTGCCGGCCGGTTCATTCTGGAATTCTGGCGCGGTGATCTGGCAGAGCTGAAA
>CACYNZ010000297.1 GCA_902775835.1 uncultured Eubacteriales bacterium
AATCACCAGCTGCATGCCGCCTTCCTGCTGCATACCGATGATCCTGCCTCGGCGCTTATTCATATCGCCCATGATGTCGCCCATGTACTCGTCCGGTACGGTAACTTCCACATGCATGATCGGCTCAAGGAGAACCGGGCTTGCATCCATGCAGCCTTTCTTATAGGCAATGCGGGCAGCCGTCTTGAAAGCCATTTCCGAAGAATCCACCGGATGATAGGATCCGTCATACAGTTTCGCATGCAGATGCACCATAGGATAACCAGCGAGCACACCATGCACGATATTCTCTCTCAGACCTTTTTCTACGGAAGGAATGAAGTTGCGGGGAACCGCACCGCCAACAACGGCATCTTCAAACTCGAAATCAACATCCTTGTCATAGATCGGAGAGAACTCGATCCAAACATCACCAAACTGGCCATGTCCGCCGGACTGCTTCTTATGACGTCCCTGAACCTTGACTGTCTTGCGGATCGTCTCACGATAAGGAATCTTGGGATCCCGCAGATCTGCTTTTGCACCAAACTTGCTCTCCAGCTTATTGCGGATAACATCAAGATGCATTTCGCCCAGGCCGGAAAGAATGGTCTCCGTTGTTTCCGTATTCTTTTCCAGGGACAGTGAAGGATCTTCTTCCATGAGTCTGGAAAGACCGGTAAACACCTTATCTTCCTCACCCTGCTTCATGGCATACACTGCTTTGCTGATACAGGGCTTCGGGAAATCCAGCGTCGGATACTGAATCGGATTGCTCATGTCCGCCAGAGTATCACCGGTTGATGTGAACTGAAGCTTGGACAGTGCACCGATATCGCCGGCATGCAGACTCTGCTTGGAAATCTGCTTCTTGCCACGCAGAATATACAGGCCGCCGCTCTTTTCAGTCTTGTCCTTGTTCACATTGTACAGAGTGGTGCTGGTTGTAAGCTGGCCGGAGAAAATGCGGAACAGAGACAGTTTACCAACATAAGGATCGGCAATGGTCTTGAAAATGAAAGCGGAGAAAGGCTGATCATCTGTGCAGGTCCTGCTCTGCGCCTCGCCCGTCTTGGGGTTGAAGCCTTCATGGGAAATGCCCAGATGCGAAGGAGAAGGCATGTACTTGGCCATCAGGTCCATCATACGTGCGATACCAACACCGGTTGCTGCAGAAACAGAAACCACGGGTACAATGGAACCATCCTTCATGCCCTTATGGAATCCCAGAAGAATATCATCATAGGTGAGTTCTTCACCTTCAAGATACTTCATCATGAGATCATCATCAGCAGCAGCAGCCTGTTCGGTAAGATCCTCGAACCAGCGATCCACTTTGCTGCTCATTTCAGCAGGCATCGGGATTTCCTTGCTCTTGTCATAGCTTCCCTCATAGGCTTTCTTTTCAAGAACGTTCACGACACCGCGGAAACTCGGGCCATCACCTATCGGAACCAGCACAGGAACCACGCAGGAGCCGTGACGCTCACGCAGCTGCTGAAGTACTTTTTCAAAGGAAACGTGCTCACGGTCCATCTGATTTACAATGAACATACGGCAGTTTCCATGCTTTACAGCCTGCTTGAATGCCTTCTCTGCACCAACACTGAAACCGGTAACTGCACTTACAACGATACCAACAGTTTCGACAACACGAACCGGTCCCGTAACTTCGCCGGCAAAATCGAAATAGCCTGGAACGTCAATGATATTGAGCATTTTGCCATTCCAGTCAATAGGTGCTGTAGCAGCAGAAATAGAGCAATGACGCTTAACCTCTTCGGGCTCAAAGTCGGTAGTCGTATTACCGTCTTCCACCTTGCCCTGGCGATCAATGATATGAGCGGCGTAGAGCATTGCCTCAGTCAGCGTGGTCTTGCCCTCGCCGCCATGCCCCATGAGCGCTATATTCCTGATATTGGTCGTTACATAATCTGCCATGATAACCCTCCTTATGCTGTATGCATTAAAGCATTTCAGATGATCAATCCGCATGCCTATCTGTCCAAATTATACATGAAATGCATGAAAAAGAAAAGACTCTACTCCATATCATTATGAAAGAAAGCACACAAATCATTCATATCCATTAAATATCATAAGCATATAGCTGTTTCATCACTTCAATATCGTGAGCATCCCCGCTTGTATAAAGCTTTACAGTTCCCCTGCCTCCGCTTGAGCATAATCTTTTTTCTTCCAATATGTGCTTCAGCTGACGCGCTGTTCCTTCGTTTCCGTCAACAACAAATACATGCTGAGGAAGCATCGACCTAATAAGAGACTTTAAAAAAACATAATGTGTACACCCAAGAACAATTGCATCCAGTGAATCCGGATCATATGTACTGAACACACCTCGCAGGTACGTCTCTGCACCTGCAAAATCCTCGTTTTCCACAAGTTCCATCAAACCCGGACAGGGAACCGGAACAGCCCCCTCTCCCCACAGTTCATACAGCTTTTGAAACTTCTCCAGCTTCAATGTCACAGGTGTTGCCAGCACCAATATTCTCCCTTGTTTTCTCAGCAATGCGGCTGGCTTCAAAGCCGGCTCCATCGCAATGACAGGGATCTGCATCCATGAGCGCAGAGTCTGAGCTGCCACTGCAGATGCCGTATTGCATGCTATGACAAGCGCTTTTATATCCTGTCTCAGCAGATAATCAACCACTTCATTTACACAATGCATGATATCATCCACATTTCTGGTCCCATAGGGTGCATGAGCAGTATCCCCATAATATATGAATGATTCATTCGGAAGTTCCTGAACCAGGCGCTTGAGAACACTGATGCCCCCAACGCCGCTGTCAAATACACCCACTGGTGATTCAAAGTTCAAACAAAACATCTCCCACAATTCTGAAGATAGATGAAGTATAGCACATCTTCTTTCTTTTGCAGTAATTCCAGGCAAGTTTCCATAACATTCCGGGAGCTTCGACTTCCCCAATGCTTGATCTCAGAACAGATACACGTTTAGACAGAAATGCTTCCGAACTTGATATCCCAAACACTTTTCCCTCCCCAGAGATGCTGACATTTCGCCTGTTCAGGACCCATGTCAGATTTTACCGGATTATGCCTGTCGGAATAACAGACAGCCCCGATGCGTTTGTAAAAGCATCCATCTTGAACAGTTGTTTCCGATTGCGTATAATACCCCTGTATAGTTTATCCGCTACGCTCCAAAGAAATCAATGAATCTGCGGAGGTTTTTAACGTGAATGCCATAGAAATCAGAATTGGCGATGTGGTTCAAACCAGAAAGAAACATCCCTGTGGTTCTGACCAATGGACTGTAATCCGTGTTGGTGCAGATATAAAAATCCGTTGTTCAGGCTGCGGACATGTTGTAATGATGGACCGGGACACTTTTTTAAAGCGCCGCAAAAAGGTTCTCACCCAGGGGCCGGAGCCCGAACCTATTGATTATTCCCAATATGCTCCATAAAGACACATTTCCTCATTATCTGAAAGCAGGTGTACTATGAGAAAAACATGGGGTTTCTTCATAATGATTCTTCTTCTGCTCTCCTGTGTCGGACTTGGTCTGGCTGAAACCAAGCTGACATTTGATACCATATATGCAGAGTGCACGCTGGACGATTCCAAGTATATCCTCCTGACCCGAAACAATCTGGATATGCATCAGGAATGGATGGCCAACAGAGGCATGAATAGCGAATCGCTTCTGGCTGACTGGGATGCCCGCGGTGTGCTGGCTCAGGCGTGGTCCACAGCTAATGATGCCTGCATGGAGTTCACTGCAGTACAGGATGAAACTTCAAATACCTATTTTGACCTGGATGCACAGACCCCGGCCATCCGGAGCAAATACCGTTCAGGCCATCTTAATGGCTCCTTGTATGGCGACGATGGATATAAATATCAGTCAGCCGAATGGAAAAAAACAAATCAGTACGGCCGTTTCCTCATGCTGAAATACAAACGTACAGTCAACGATACTGTATATCGCGGTTTTGCCCGGCGTGCTGTCCGCAACGGATACACCATCACCGTAGATTATAAAGTCTACGGCCGCGCTTTGAAGAATGCAGATCTGAATGCTCTGAACAAGCTTATGTCCACGTGGCATTTTACACAGGTTCTGACTCAGAACGGAAGCCCTCAAACAGTCTCAGAAAGCAGTTCCAATACGGATTCCGGAAGTCATATCCAGTTCTCAAGCACAATTACTTCAGAACCTCCGTCCGAAACCAACACCGGCAAATTCAAAGTGAAAGGCACATGCAACAGCGGCCTTCACATTATCGCCGTGGTCATGCGGATGTCCGGAAATGAACCGATTCGCATGGAAACCGATGCTTCCAAAAAAGGTGCTTTTACCTTTAATGTGGAATTGCCCCAGGAAGGCACGTGGCTCATGACCCTGACCTATCTTGACGGCGAAAACACTGTCGGCGAAACCGTCTTCGGCACAACCACCTATAAGCAGACGCTTCTTCCGGTCAATTTTGATCCTGTAATACCAGAACAGTTCACGGAAGACAAGTTTGTCATCAAGGGAATCACCGACAGAAATACGACCATTCAGTGCCTCGTAAGCGGTTCTTTTACCATGAACAAGCAGGTACGGACCAATAACTCCGGTGCTTTCTCCTTTAAGCTTGATACTTCCATGGAAGGTAATTACAGCATCACGCTCACCTTCCAGAAGAAAGGCCTCGATGAGCGCAGGTTCTCATGGAATGTCAACCGTACCATGTCTGAACAGGAAAAAAT